>CAYPST010000019.1:0-56168 GCA_964413425.1 uncultured bacterium | reverse complement strand
CGCCTGTGTGCGGAGTCAAAGGAGGAACCCCGGCTGTTAAGCCGGGGGGCTCCATCTGCGGCTATCTTGTTGTTTCTGTGTTCATCTGTCCCAACGGGATCCCCTTGGGATGTGCCATTTCTTGTGAATCATTTAGGCTAAATATTCAGCAGGTAGGATATCTTGAACACAATGGTCCGGTCATTAAAAGCAAAATACCGGGATTCAAACGGATCCGATTCGTCCACCCATCCCTGGTTGTATGCCAGATACAGAAAACTACCGGGGCGATATTCCCAGCTGATCAGCGTACTTAACAGATATTGATTCGAGAGGCGAGGGAGACTATAGTATGTGGTTCCGAATATTCCCTGGGCGTGTACCCGCAGGTAGAAATCCTTGGTGAACATCCAGGTGGTATTCGAGGAGAGTTTCCAGTAGCGGCCATCCAGTTCATTGGCAGGATCATACGTATGGGTATATTCACCCTGCAGGGCTGTCACAATATTGTGTCGAAGACGCCCCTCCCCATCCACTGTGAAGGTGCGCTGCCTGCCGACGTATTTTTGATCGAAATTGTAATACGTTCCGCCATGCAGTCCGAAGATCCCGGCGAACTGCGTTCCCAGGCGCAGCGGCCGGGTTGCATAACGTATCTGCCACTGGTCTCCGGAGTAGTCGCCGGTCAGTTCGGTGGCGGTAAATCCGGTGTATCCCAGTATGAGTGTCATTTCATTCAAAAAATTCACCGTCACTGTTTCGTCATGTCTGAAATTCCCGGTTTCCAGGGTGCCATCTGCGATAAATTCGAGTCCGGAGGCGGTGCTCTGTACCGTGCCAAAAATCGGATCCGGAAGCAGCGCCGGGTTCCTCTCCAGCCATCTGCTGATATACTCTGGTGTAAACAGGTCCGTTGTTCGTTCCAGTTCGAGATTTAGTGTGACCCGCCGAATACGATGTTTATTGATGCGCGGACTGATCCGCAGAAGGCCGCTTCCCTTGTTCCAGCCCCGGGAGGATTCTTTCCGGAGATAGCCGATGCGGTTGATTTCAAAGAACGGCTCCACCCTCTCGAACAAAACCTGTCCGCCAAACAGGTCACCCGTGCGGGTGAACGTCAGGGAATAGGTCCTGTTTTTTTGATATCCTGCTTCCGTCTGGCCGGTGGCAATCTGCAAATCCAGCAGGTTATGGGTACTCAAAATGAAACTCCCGTCAATTCCGAGAACCCGGTTGTAGGTGTTTTCCTGCTCTTTCGCTGCCGTCAGCAGCCCTATGCTGCTGGAGCCCATGAGATCTTTTTTGATTCGAAATACACCAAACCGGGCTCTTTCGAGGGCAGAACCGGTTATCCGGTTTGCAGAAAAGATGGACTCTCCGGTGAGATTTCCCAGAGCGCCGAATTCCAGTCCCCGGGCAAATTTCCCGGTCATTTTGAGGCCGCCGATAATGTCCCCTCGTGCACCGATTCGCCGGCTGTAAAAGAGTTCCATGGGCGTATTAAAAATGTTGGTGCGTTCGGTGAAAAAGGGACGAAGTTCGGGAAACCGGGTGGGGAAGCGGGTCAGATTAATCTGGAAAACATCCGCATCTACCTGGGCAAAATCCGGATTGACGGTCACATCTGCGGTAATATTGGGAGTCGGGCTGTATCGAATATCCCCGCCCAGGCTCAAATCGCTGGCGGCCGGAGTGTTTACAAATTCGGTGGCACCGGAGAGACCATACGGACGCAGTTCAAAACGTCGCCCGGGAGTGATATCGCGAATGCCCAGGATGTGGCCCAGCTGGGACATCCGGGTGGTATTATCCCATTCCGGAAGATGCGGTTTCCACTGGCCGCGGGAAGCATCTTTGGAAATGGATCGCATGATATTAAAACCCCAGATTTGCCGGGAACGGTTGCGGAACCTGAGATTGAAAAACGGGATCTTCAGTTCCGCATACCAGCCTCGGTGATCCACCGACCCTGCCGAATACCACACGCCATTCCAGTTGGAATCCCGCTTTACATCGTCATACCGGAGCTCGTCTAACTGCACCCCGGTGGGAGAGACTGTGAACTTGTATCCGGTGCGGTGATCATGGTAAGAATCCAAAAACATCTGGAGATTGTCCGGACCGGAAGTGCCCCGGGGCGTCACCTGCTGAATGATTTTCTCCGGTTCGCTGTCCCAGCACCATACACCAATGTAAAGATTTTCATCATCATACAGGATAGCAAATTCTGTTTTCTCGCTCATGGGAATGAGGGGATAGGGTTCCTTTTCCAGAAGATCATCTTCGTGCTCCGCATTGGACCACGCGGATTCCGTCAGTTTCCCATCGATGGTGATGTGTTCCGAAGTCTGCAGGCGGTAGGCGTTGATGGCGTAATGCTCCTCGGTCGTATCGTTGACAGTGGCGCGGATGGAATCGAAATAGCTCTCGGAATAGGAGTCGTAATCCACTATCCGTTGTCCCGGAGCATGATGGTGAACCAGCAAAAAAGAAATGATTATACACCAGAGATAACGAAGATTTCTTCTCAAACGGATCCTCGGTTCTCGTGTCGGGTGAATTGTGATTCCTGTGCGAATTACAGGTTTCGTTGAGATGCTACAATACATATCCAATGGCAGTAATTTCTAATAAATCGGAATATGAGCATTCAAAAATTTCTTTAATGGTAAAAATACTTCCGGAACCCCGGATTACCAATACTATTTTCCAGTGAACGGATCGCATCAGGCTCGGTGCAGTAATGGTGGGATATGAATACCCGGCAGCAAATGATATTCTTCTCGTGCAAGCTGGTCTGAAGAGAAGATGCAGTAGCTTTCTTGGGTATGAAATTTGCACTTTTTTAATAGAAGACTGTTTCCGAACTCATACATCGCACAGTCTTCATTTTCGAATAAGTGACGGCAATGGAGTAAAGGCATTTCCCGAACAAACTCATCGGGACTTATCACCTTTGGGGAGAAGAGATATGGACAACAAGATCAACCGGAGAGATTTTCTTATCAGGACCATCCAGGCTTCGGCCGCTGCATCCCTGGGTGCATTAAGTATTGAAGAACAGGCGTTGTTAGCGAGCACAGGACGCCCTTCGGAACAAATGCAGACCTATGTGGAAGCACTGCAAACCGGCACCATCGGAGATCACGAGTTCACCCGGTTAATCATCGGAGGAAACCTGATTGCCGGGTTTGCTCACAGCCGCGACCTCATTTATGTCTCCGATTTGTTCAAAAATTATTTTACCGACGAAAAGATCATCGAGACGTTCCAGATCTCCGAAGACGCCGGCATCACCACCGCGGTGCTGCGTACAGATGACCATACGCTCCGAATACTGGATCGCTATTGGAACCAGCTGGGCGGCGGCCTGAAATGGATCGCCCAGACCTATCCCAAGGAAGATGATATCGCCACCAACATCAGCCAGGCCATTGATAACGGCGCAAAAGCCGCTTTCATCCAGGGAGGCATCGGCGATAAATGGGTGGCCGAGGGCAAAATAGATTTGATTGGTGAAGTGGTAGAGTATGTTCAAAGTAAGGGTGCTCTCGCCGGGGTGGGAGGCCATTCATTGGACGTTCCTAGAGCCATCCATGAAGCGGGCATCGATGTGGATTTCCACTTCAAGACATTAAACACTGTAGATTACTGGTCGGCCACTCCCGAAGAGACCGTGACGTTTATGGAGACCATCGAGAAACCGTGGATAGCGTATAAAGTCCTGGGGGCAGGGGCCACCCACCCGCAAGAAGGATTCAGGTTCGCTTTCGAAGGCGGCGCCGATTTTATCTGTGTGGGGATGTTCGACTTCCAGATGAGAGAAGACGTAATCATCGCGAAAAATACTCTGGCGGGCGACCTGAACCGTCCCCGGCCCTGGAGATCTTAACCTGAATAACACATAAATAAATAGCACACAGATCCACACAGAAAAAGTGGATGACCACGGAGTAAAAACAATATGGCTATTAGATTACTGGAAGATCGAATCACAGCTCTCGCTCAGCAAGCAAGGTTGCTGTAACCGCCTGATTTCATATCACACCCAGCGCCGTAAACACAATCGAGTCGGTTCATCACAAATGTCTATCTGCAGGGAATTTAACAGCTCTATAGTACAGTAGGAAAGTTCTGTAAATAATCAGTTTAATTTTTCGTACTGGATGCGCTTTATAATTAGTTTGAATGCACAGATTCCCGCTGGGCCGAATACCCGGAGACAGGTGCCTGGCTGAACGTTCCCGGATCAATGACATCAAAGTGGACGAAATCGGCCTCGAATCCCATATTCCCGATTCCGTAAATCCGCACCAGCGCTTCAAAATAGGGTGGAAGCTGTTCAAGGGTGCCTGCATAGGCTTTTTTAAAGTTTTCGGGTGATGCAAGCAGTTCTGTGGCTTTCACTTTTCCGAATCCCGAAAACGCGCAGATCAGGAGAATGGTATTGCCGCTTCCCCCAGGGAATTTTGCAACGAGCGCATAATCGTGGCGGAAGCCATCCTGTTTCGATGAGGGGATGGTAATGGCTTCCAGTGTGTCGGTATAGCGTGGAGTATAATATATCACAAATGGCGAGAGCTGGTATTTATACCGGAGGTGGTCAAAATAATTTTTGAAGATATGCAGCGTTTGATAATGCCCGATGAAAATGATATTATGTTCCCGGACATCCCCCCAGGTGAGATCCGACGCGACGGTAAGCCTGGGTGTTACCTGGAGATGATGGAATACGTTTAGTATGACGGCGAGGGTGTTCGGGGCTTCATTGCTCAAAAAGGTGAGTGATGTTACTGATAGCTCAGACCTTTCGCTGGGGTACATTTGAAAATAGGCAGTCAAATCCTGGGGGGAATTAATCTTCGGATCTCGAATATATCGCTGATGTCCGTCTGCGGGCGACGTTTCCTGCAGGAGGAAGTAATCTCCCAACACGATCAGGGTGGGAAGGTCGGACGCAGCAAATTCTTTCCAGATTCCCGATTGATTTGCGGCTTCGAATGAAACGGTTGTTACGAATCGCACTGTCTGTTTTACTAGTGTTGTGCGTGGGCTGGACGATAGCGCAGGCGCAGACCGGTACGATACGAGGCGTTGTTGAGGATGCGGAGACCGGGGAGCCGCTTCCTGGTGTCAACGTGATTGTGCAGGGGACGGACCTGGGTGCGGCAAGCAACGAGGATGGTGAGTACGTCATCATCCAGGTACCGTCGGGAACGTATGATGTGCAGGCATCCTTTATTGGCTATGCCACGCAGACAGTCACAGATGTCCGCGTATTCGTGGACAGAAGTATCACAGTCGATTTTGCACTGCAGCAGACGGCCATTGCCGGGCAGGAGATTGTGGTGCAGGCAGAACGTGAAGTTATTCGCCGGGACGTGTCCTATTCCCAGAAGAATATGGCCAGCGAGAGCCTTGATGAGATCCCGGTCCAGTTCCGGTTGAATGATTTTCTGGAAACCCAGGTTGGTGTGGACCTGGACAATCAGGGCGGGATCGAAATACGTGGTAGCGGCCGGAACGAAGTGAATTATCTTATGAACGGTGTTCCCCTCCGGAATGAACGGATGGATCAGGGATTCACCAAAGTGAGTAAAACCGCCATTGAAGAAGTGCAGCTGCTGACGGGATCGTTCAATGCCGAGTATGGAAATGCCCGGGCAGGAATCGTCCAGGTGGTCACCAAGAGTGCTCGGGAGCAGTATTTCCTGAACCTGGATACCCGGTACAGTCCGCTGTGGGGTGGTGATGATCCGGATCATCCCGGACTGAAGCATTTCGGCTCCTATGTCTTTTCCAATGATAACTGGTGGGAATACGGCCGGTATGCCTGGAATAATGGCGCACCGAGTGCGGATAAAGACAACGACGGGAACCCGGATTTCCAGGGTTGGAACGCCTGGGCAGAGAACAACACTTTTCATGGCGAAGAGTTAATACCGCAACAGGCGTTTGAAGTGTGGCAGTGGCAGCATCGTTCGGAAGACGCCGAGGGCAACGTCATATATAATGATGAAGTGTTGGGAACCATCGATGAGCTGTACCAGAGCCCGCCGACCCATACCGAGCCATTCAACTATTACGGGTATCGCGGGGATGTGGTGGCCGATATCACGGTCGGGGGACCGGTGCCCTTCACCAATAATAGGCTGGGATTTGTGTTCTCCCATATCCGGGAAAATTCCATGTATCCGTTCCCCACGTCCACCGGGAGTGTTTTCAAGTATAATACCTCACAGTTGCAATTGACGTATCGATTTAATCCGAACATGAAATTGACGGCCAGCGGGATCTATTCCGATGAGACCACATTCGAGTCTGGAGATCCGGAACCCCGGGGCGGCATTCAGGGCGCAGCGCCGAGCGGATCGCGAGCGGTGTTTAATGGTCGGGGTAATGTTTATAACAGAGACTCGGGTCTGGTACCGAAAGATATCTGGAGCAAGTATTTCAGCCTGAAGTGGACCCATACCATTGGCCAGAATACGTTTTATGAACTTCAGGCACAGCGATCCTTCAATGATTTCAAGCAGGTCGGCAACGTACGGCTTCGGAACATCGGCAATGTATACTAGGTGGGACCGGTCTGGCTGGACGAATCCCCCAAGGGCTGGGCGTACCAGCAGGGTGATGCCAATGATATTCTGGGGCTCTACGGAATGCGGGGTGACCGGAATTCTGACCTGAGCTGGACAGAGGCGTACTACATTTCCGGGGATCTGAGCAGCCAGATTAACGCGCATCACCAGATCAAGACCGGCTTTGAGTTTACCTATAAAAACATCCGCGAACTCACCGGATATGCCCAGAATATAGAATACTATATCAGTGAGGAGTACAGAAAAGGGCCCGACGGGGAGCTGGGGACCGCTGATGACGGCGCACCCGGTGACCAGGCGAACTTTCATGATGTCCGTATGTATCCCTGGCAGGCGGCGGTGTATGCCCAGGATAAAATCGAGTACGGCGGGATGATTCTGAACGCAGGGGTTCGGGTGGATATCCATGATCCGGGACATGCCTGGTATGATCGCAACGACCTGTTCTATCCTGGCGGCGGCGGATACTGGGATGAGCACTGGATGCGGTACGGGGACAATGTGAATACCAGCGGATATACCAATCACTACGGGCTGGAACCGGTAACCGATCCGCCCATTGAGGTGACAGTCAGCCCCCGGTTCGGTATTTCCCATCCCATCGGACCGAACAGCAAGATCTTCTTTAATTACGGGCATTTCTATGATCTGCCTCCCCATGATTACATGTATCGCTTCCAGCTGGGAGTCGATGAACCATTGGAAGAAATGGGGAATCCCTGGCTGAAGATGCCCCGGACCATTCAGTTCGAAGCCGGCTGGGAACAGAGCTTCCTGGATGATTATGTGGCTACGGTCAGCGGCTATTATAAGGACGTGACCAGAGGCATCAGCGATTCTGAAATTATTTCCAGAATCAGCGGTTCGCCATCCTATGCGGTGAACGCGGTCGCAGAGGATATTAAGGGGATTGAGCTGGAACTTCGGAAACGGGTTGGACTCATCACAGGATTTATTAATACGGAATGGCGGGTAACAGAGGAGTTAGATTACGGCTGGGATGAAATTGTGTCCCAGGAACACAGTGATTACAGAGAAGATCCGTTATTGATTAATCATCTGAATATTCTGGATGATCCGTTTATGTTTGTTCGGGATCCCGGCCGGTGGCGGGTGAGACTCAACCTGGCGCTGCACACCCCGTCCAACTATGGTCCGGGTCCGATGATCGCCGGAGCGACTCCGTTGGGGAACTGGGACATTTCCCTCTATCACCGGTTTACCCAGGGCGTTGCCTGGACCTATAATCCCAGAGGACTGGAACGGTTGCAGGCGTCATTCAATGAACGCGAGATCGATTATCATCGAACCGATTTAAGCATGGCACGCCGGCTCCAGTTTGGCGACAATATGCGCGTGATTGCCTACCTGGATGTCTCCAACCTGTTCAATGTCAAAAACTTGTGGACCCGGAGTTTCAGCAATTTAATCTCCAAAGGGGATGAGGGGGGTATCCAGGAACGGTTTATTAATTACATGGATGCCATTGACGAAGAAGGCAAACGCATCGGAGCAGAAACGGATGATCCGAATCTCATGCCACAGCGACTCTATTATTTCTGGGATGCACCACGGGATATCTGGTTAGGATTAAAAGTGGAGTTCTGAGGTACACGGTTGAAGATGTGTCCAAGGCTCATGAAAACGTATAATTGAGGGAGGAAGAGCTGTGAAAAAGATTTTTCATATATCATTAATACTGGCCATCGTTGGATTAGTTGTGCCGAGTATATCGGAGGCTCAAATTGTCCGATGGATGACAGTGAATAAATTCATCTGGGCCCTGGATTCCCAGGGTGCCACCTGGATGTCTGATTTTCTGTCCGACGGACAGAATAACCCGAATGTCTGGTATGAGTGGACGCCGTTCCCGGATTTTCAAAATGATGTGGGATACCATGGGGTGGATGTAAACGGAGAAGGGCATCTTGCCGGCCATGGAAAGGACATTATAGGGCAGGCCAGTTACTGGGTCGGTTCTACTAACTGGACCTCGCCACCTGCCGGCGAGTGGGGTCCGAGCGGGGCGGAAGCGGTGTATGAAGCGGGTAATGAGTACACTGTCTTTGTAAATGATAATGGCCCGAGGACCCTGAATACGTTAATTAATACCCCCTATCCGGCTTATTCGACCAGTCCAAAACATGTGCGCCGGGTGGACATCCCGACTATTGAAGTGGTGGAACGGGGGCTGACCAAGCGTCAGGACCCCATCGCCTTTGATCCCGCCGGGAATCCGTATGAGGTTGATCCGAATCTGATGGCGGACGGAATGCTGGAGACGAAATGGGCTGATCCCATGGGTGTTACCTTTCATGAGACCCGGTATGCGTTCAGTCACCCCAGCTATGAGAACGTGCAGATCTCAGAAGTGGTCGTGACTAATACGGGTGATGCCAATGCAACCCTCGAAGGACTGGAAAAAGAAGGCCAGGAGCTCACGGAGTTCTGGCTGGGCATCAAACACAATCTGGGAGATATCACCAACTGGACTGATTTTGGCGATCGGGGTGAGTACAACGGCCAGGTGGACTATTTAGTGGGATACGATCAGGCGAGACGAATCTATTACACCTGGGATGGCGATGCCAACGATATTGCCGGCAACGATCAGTTCGATCCCCGGGGCGGCCCTCTGGAGACCGGACAGGCCGAAATTCCTACCGGTGAGTTTACCGCGCCGGAAGTGAATGGATTTGCCTTTCTGTATATTTCGGATAGCCCGGAGAATACCGGGACGGCGGCCGATGATCCGAACCAACCGGCGACATTCCGGTACAGACAATACCGGGATATGCTTTCCCCGGTGCAGGGCATCGGAACCATGCAGGAAGCCTGGGACTGGATGACCGGGGATGACACCCGTCCTCTGATTCAATCTGATTTCACGGATGATCCCTATCAGGAAGTCCCCACCGCCCAGCCCCATTACGATCCGATATTCGGCGTCGGGCCGTACAACCTTCAGCCGGACGACTCCATCAAAGTGGTGGTGGTGTTCGGCACTGCCTCCATTCCCGAAGCAAGAGCGATAGAACTGGGGGTGGAAGCGAAACGCTATGTCGGAACCGAGGGAGCGCAAGGGATTGATCCGGCAGAAGCGCGACAGGAAATCTTTGAAGGCTGCCGGGACAGCCTGTTTGCCCGGTTTGAACGGGCGAAAGCATTATACGAAAGCGACTATGCCCTGGCCGAATTCCGGCTGGATCCGCCAGATAATGTGCTGATGACCCCGGGACCGGAACAGGTGGCTATCACCTGGGATGAGGTGGCAGGTGCAGCATCCTATAATATCTATGGTGCCCAGGGGGGTATTAACAATGCCCGCGTGTATGACAAGATTGTGGAGGGAACCACGGAAACTTCCTACACGGATGAAGGGTTAACTCGTGGTGTGAACTACTATTATTACGTGACCTCGGTTGACGAGGACGGGCTGGAGAGTCCGCACTTCTTTTCCCGGGTTAATAAAGAGGTGGTGCCCTTCAGACCACCGGAAGAGCAGGCGAACTGGGTGGATGAAGTGCGGGTGGTTCCGAATCCCTTCAATCTCAGAGGGAATACGTATCTCGGCAACGCATATCCCAGCCAAAGCGGGTTCAACTTCTCCGGAGGCTTTCGCGAACAGAATACATTGATGTTCGTGAATCTCCCGGCACAGTGTGAGATCAAGATCTACAATTCGGTGGGTGACTTGATCCGCACTCTGAATCACACTGATGGCAGCGGAGACGAACGCTGGTGGCCGATGCTGACCGAACACAATCTCTGGCCGGCCTCGGGAGTGTACTTCTACACCATCGAAGCGACTTCGGGTGAACTCTCAGGTCAGGTGGCCAAGGGGAAATTTGTCATCATTCGATAACCAGCAGAACGGAGAAGCCACTTTTATGCTGAGATATAATTACCAATGCCATACATGGGAGAAGAACCAATGAGAAAATTCATAACAGTTTCGTTATTCATCATATTTGCTTTGTCTCAGAGTGTCCCTCTGTTCGGACAGGAGCAGGAAGCCTCCGGGCCGGAGCGGATTGACGATCTGCTGGGATTCAAGCGAGGCGGACAGACTTCGATGCCGTATCTGGCCAGAGGTGCCGGAGCCCGTGCCATGGGCCTTGCCGATGCCGGTATCGCCATGAAAGGCGAGGCCTCCGCTCTCTTCTATAATCCGGCGGGTATTGCGTATGTGGAAAACCGCACGGTGATGTTCGGAAATATGAACTGGCTTCTGGATACCAGTATCCAGTCGGGAGCCCTGGTATTGAACTTCGGACAGATTGGAGCATTTGGGATCAGCGCCATGAACTACAATTACGGCGATCCTATCCAGGCAACGGCACTCAATGGAACCAATGAAGCGGGATATAGTGACATCGGTGAGTTGAATCCCTCCGAATGGGTTTTCGGACTCGCCTATGCTCGCCAGATATCGGAGCAGTTTTCAGTAGGTGGACAGGTGAAATATGCTCACCAGGATCTGTTGGGCTCCGGTTTTAGCTCGATGATTGCCTATCGAAATGAAGAAGGCCAGTGGGTGCAGGAAGCGCATGATGCGAAGATGGGGCTGGTGGCCTTTGATGTCGGCACCATCTATGACACGGGATTTCGAGGACTGTCCCTGGCAATGAGCTTCCGGAATTTCGGTCCCGGCGTGAAGTATGAACGGGAAACCTATGATATCCCGCTCACCTTCCGGTTTGGTGTGGCCGGGGATCTCTTTTCGCTGCTCAACCAGCAGACGGATAACATGGGACTTGACCTCCGGGTGGATTACCTCCATCCCAGAGATTGGACCGAACGAATCAATGTGGGACTGGAATACTCGCTGCGGGAGATGTTTTTCGTGCGCGGCGGGTATAAATTCAATTACTCTTCGGAGGGGCTGTGCCTGGGAGGTGGTCTGAACGTAAACCTTCCCATCGGTGCCGTCAAAGTCGATTATGCCTTTAAAGGGACCGGAGAAACGCTGTTTGATGCGGTCCACGTGTATTCGGTGAGCCTGGACTTCTAGTAAGGCTAGCCCTCCTCCTCCAAACAGCAACATGAGGGCACAAAATAGGGCGGTACTTTGCGTGCCGCCCTATTTTACTTTCTGGGAAATTGTGGCGTCTGTTATTACATTACACAAAATGAATACTATAACTATAAATATACACAAATTAGCACAGATAACAAAAAGTAATATATCCCGGTCCTTGACTCTAGCCTTATGCCGGCGGCCGGACAGGTTAGTCGAGTGCCGGTCGAGATGATACCAATGTGAAGCCGTGAGATGTTTCGAATTCTATGTGTATAACTGAGATACCATAGAAACATTTGGACTCAATCAATTCGAAAATCTTATTATGGGGTCCGTTCTTCGGAATACCTGTTACAATCCACAAGTATTTGAGACAACTGCAGCCGGATAAGGGAAGTTACAATAGTATCAATGCATGAGAAAATCGCAAAATCTCGGGATTCCCTGGGCACTCCATTCTACGTGATAATCATCATTGCGGTGGCAGCGGTTTTTCGGTTCATCTACTTTCTCCAGCTGCAGAGTAATAGCCCGGCTTACAAGCTGCTGATACACGACTCCGCATTGTTCGATGAACTGGCCCGGAATGTAGTGAACAACGGTCCAATTCTTGACCAGCCTTTTTATATTTCTCCGCTGTACATCTATTTCCTGGCGATAATCTACAAGATTTTCGGGCACGCCCCGGATGCTGTGCGCATGGTTCAATTCGCTCTGGGCGCCGGAACGGCCGTCCTGACCTTTTTCACGGCGATACGGTTCTTCGGGAAAACCATTGGAGTGATTGCCGGACTCCTGACTGCTGTGTACGCTCCGCTGATATTTTTCGAGGGCAACCTGCTGGGTACTGCCGTGGTGACATTTCTTTTGATCGCCGGGATCTGTTCTCTGGTGTACGCCGTTGCGGACTGGTCCGGGTATCTCCTGACATTTCTGTCCGGACTCTTCCTATCACTGGCTGTGACCGGAAGGCCGAACCTGCTGTTGCTTATCCCTGTTCCGTTGATATACTTGTATCTGCGCAGATCGGAATTCGGGAACAGGGTTGTCGGATTCTCTGCACTATTCCTTCTGGGAGTTGCAGTTCCTTTGATTCTGACGGGCGTACACAATAAAGCCGCGGGCGGCCAGTTTTCTCTGGTGCCCACCCACGGGGGAATTAATTTCTATATCGGCAATCATGATGATGCAACCGGGGTGTGGACGGCACCGGAAGGCATCGAAGCAAGTGTCAGCGCCATTAACCTGGAGCAGTCCCGGGAATTTGCAGAGCAGGCCCTGGGCAGGGAGTTGACGTCAGCGGAAGTTTCCCGATTCTGGTATCAAAAAGCATTCAATTTCATTGTGAAAAATCCTCTCCAGTGGCTGCGATTACTGCTGAAGAAATTTTTGCTGTTCTGGTCCGGATACGATACACCGCTGAATTTCGATTATTACTTTCATCAGCAGTTTTCCTCGCTGCTGAAAATTCCACTCTTGAACCTCATGGTGTATATGCCACTCACCATCTTCGGACTGATCATCCTGGGAAGTAACTGGCGAAAATACTGGCTACTGTATGCCGTAATCGGTCTGGTGTGCCTCAGCATTGTGATGTTTTTTATGGCTGACCGGTATCGACTGGTGGTGATGCCGGTTCTCATTATTATGGCAGCGGCTGGAATAATCCATGGGATAAAATTGTTTACAGAAGATGGGTTGCAGAAGTGGATGTTTGCAGGACTCCTCGTTGCTTTACTGGGAGTGGAAATAGGGTACACACAGGTGAAAATCGCACAGGCGAATTTTGCCAACGATTACTATAACCTCTCGCTGGCGCATTTTATCAACGAGAACTACGAGTCTGCCGTTCAATGGGGACAAAAAGCAGTGGAGGCGGATCCCGGGTACGAGAATGCCTATTACAATCTCGGGGTCTCGTATCTGAAACTGAAGCAGCAAGAACAGGCTCTGCGGGCATTTCGTACCGTCATTCAACTGGATTCCACCGAGGCAGGGGCACACCGAAATCTGGGGGGATTGTTTCTGATGCGGGGGCAATACTATCAGGCGCTTGACCATCTGGAGACGGCACTCAAATACGAGCCTGAGAATGTCACGGCATTAATGAATCTCGGCCTGGCATACTATTATCTGCAATCCTACCAGAAGGCCATCGACACCTGGTGGAGGCTGCTGGAAATAGACCCTGACAATGAACAGGCGAAAAATAATATCCGGGCGGCACAGGCGCAGCTGGGGAGGATGTATTAATTTCAGCTGTATTTTTTCCTGCCTGGTTCCCGTCGAATGACTGGAAATCCCCTCGAGATTCCTCCTGTGGTACAGGGGGTACTGTCAACGGAGAAAAAACATGCCAGCGGAAATCATCTGCCCTCACTGCAACCGGGTCATTCCGATGGAGAACTCCGAATGGTATCCAACTGCACCACACGGGGTTGATGCAATATTGCGCGAGAAACTCGGCAGTTCCAGGATCTCCATCGTTGTTCCGGTTTATAATGAACGAGAGACAATTGAACTGGTCCTGGATCAACTGATATCGCTTCCCTTCCGGAAAGAAATAATCATCGTTGATGATGGTTCCACCGACGGGACCGGCGGAATTATCCGGAGTATTGTCCAATCTCACGATACCATTCGATACAAACGACATGAGCAGAACCAGGGAAAAGGCGCCGCTTTGCGCACGGGATTCTCCATGGTCTCCGGTGATATTGTGATCATCCAGGATGCCGACCTGGAATATGATCCCAGGGAATACGGCAAGCTGGTGCTCCCGATACTGGAAGAACGCGCGGATGTCGTGTACGGATCCCGATTTCTGAGCGGGCCGCACCGGGTGCTGTTCTACTGGCATTACGTGGCGAACAGATGGTTGACAACCCTCTCCAATATCTTCACCAATCTGAATCTGACAGATATGACCACCTGCTACAAGGTTTTTCGTGCTGATATTCTGAAGGACTTGCAATTCACATCTGATCGGTTCGGCTTCGAGCCGGAGTTTACGGCGAAGGTAGCCCGGCAGAAACTCCGGATATACGAGGTCGGAATTTCCTATCACGGACGGGATTACACCGAAGGCAAGAAAATCCGGTTCAAGGATGCCTTGGTGATGCTGTGGTGTATTCTTCGGTATAACTTGTTTTGATAATAGTAGTTGAAAGCGATTCATAACGATTAACCCCGGCACTCACACTCTCCCATATCATCCTGATTCTCCCTGTCCCAAGTCTGTGAGTTGGCTGACAGGGAGTTACCGGGAAGGGAGCTCTACCGAGGCAGGAAAGGACTGTTTGCGCGATTCCCGGAGCAGAAGCGACGAGGGGTCGGTGTTCCCCATCGCATCCTGACTGCGAATTATCACGCAATTAAGTTTTTGAACGTATCACCGGCCAAAGAAAAGGAGTCAACTATCCCAAAGAAGTATCTCACTTCGTGCACAGATGTCTTTAGATTATCACTTGCGTATAATACATTACGCTACCCTGTATAATTCATGAATGCGGATGATATCATAATGCAAGGTCGGAAAAAGCATCCCAGTGAACCGGGATCCCACACAACGGGACTTCGCTCAGGATGAACTTGCTTTGTAGTTATCACACAGTCTCCATGCAGCGGCTCTACAGAACGTGAAGGGTGGTGCCAAATAAGGGAAGAATCCCTTCTGGCTTCCTTGCCTTCAATGTTTTTGAACAGGTTTAATAGTCATAATAATTTTCACACAGGAGGAAAGGCGTGTTTAGATTCATTGTCGGGCATCAACGGGATTTTCAGTTTAACCAGGTTATACGTGTCATTCTTGTATTCCTTTTAGCTGTTACTATATCCACGGGTACCTTCGCCCAGATATCGGAGGTGCCGGAAGAAATTGCTCCCATTAAGGCTCCATTTGATATGCCCCGGCTGGTGCGTCCCAGCTTTCCGGATCGGACATTCGATATCAGAGACTTCGGCGCTCAGGAAATCACGAACAATGATAGCGCAAAAATCACCGATGCCATTCATCTGGCGATTGAGGCAGCCTATCAAAATGGCGGCGGTACGGTATTAATCCCACAGGGAAAGTGGCTCACGGGACCGATTCACCTGATGAGTGATATCAATCTCCATGTGGCGGAAGGAGCGGTCGTGTACTTCAGTGAGGATAAAGAGGATTACCTCCCGGTGGTCCATTACCGGCACGAGGGAGTTGAAACGTATAACTATTCCCCGTTGATTTACGCCAATCAGGTGAAGAATGTGGCGATTACCGGCAGCGGCACCCTGGACGCACAGGGTGATCACTGGTGGGAATGGGCCCGTCCGCAGCACCGGACAAGTGCGACGAAGGTGCCTCTGTCCAGGCGGGATTTTGGCAAGGGATCCGGGATGGAGGGTATGCGTCCGAATTTCGTGGTGTTCTGGAAGTCGGAAGATATTCTGGTGGAGGGCATCACGCTGAACGATTCGCCCATGTGGAATGTACATCTCATCTACAGTAAGCGGGCGATCGTACGGGATGTCACGGTGAACAGCCTCCGGGCTCCCAACGGAGACGGGGTGGTTCTGGATTCTTCCGAAGATATATTGGTAGAATACAACCACTTTGAGACCGGTGACGATGCCGTGGTCCTGAAATCCGGTTTAAACGAAGAAGGGCTGCAGATTAATATTCCTACCAAGGATATTGTCGTGCGGAATTTTGAAGCACGCAAAGTCCGCACCGGCAGCGGGGGCATCGTGTTCGGCAGCGAAACCTCCGGCGGTATAAAGAATGTCTATGTCCACAACGCCTACTTTGAGGGAAGCGACCGGGGGATCCGGTTCAAGACCGAGCGGGGGCGCGGCAATGTTATTGAAAATATCTTTATCCGGGATATCCGGATGAAAGATATCAATAACCAGGCCATTAACTTTAACACGTTTTATACCGGTCCCGGGGTCACCGGTCCGGCGCCGTTGATCCGGAATATCGATATACGTGACATTGGGATAGACGGCGTGCCGGAAGCGATTACCCTGATCGGATTGCCGGAGAAGTGGCTGGAGAATATCACCCTGAAAAATATCCGGGTGGACAACGTGGAAGTAGGCGCGCGAATTACCCGCGTGAAAAATCTGAAGTTGAACAACGTTCAGATAAATTCAGAAAAACGTGCTATGGTCGCCACGGATGTGTATGAACTTGCATTTCATAATGTGATGCTCAGTGATGAATCGGAGGGGACTCCGTTGTTTTTCGAAGGTCGATACACTGGAGCGATCTTTATTGGTGATTATCCACCTGACCAAATAGAGTTTGGGAATGGACTCACTGAAGAAATAGTAAAAGAGCCCGTTCAGCAGAGGTGGTAAGAGTGTTACCGCTGTGAGTTTGGATTCAGGGATCATCCGGGGTCGGACCGGTTGCATGGGAATCTGACAGGTTAAAATTCCGGTGATCCGGAATACGTTCGGGGCTGTGATTATGAAGGTGCGATTACCGGGATCAGATACTGGCGAATCCCGGGAGATAGAGGATGTCGTAACAGTACCGTTGGAGCGGTTTACGCTCAAGGCGGGGAAGTGAATCGCTCGTCTGAGCCGGGACACGGATTTAACCGCAATAACGTCATCCGGTTGACGGCACGACCAGGGCTGCCAGCAGTTACTTTCCACACAGATTTTGAACTTGCAAATTCCCTGGGGCTTGCCCCAGGGTCACCTTCCATCTTTTGGATGGGAAGGGTAGAAATGTAGTCTGATACCCTGCGGCTTGCCGCAGGGAGAATTCATTTCACTGGAGTATATATATCGGACTGCAGACGCTGTACCTAACAAGGGATTCGCAACGTGTCGTGTGGGATATATGAAATGCCTCCAGGGATGTGTCTGGCGGCAAACAATTGCTATCCCCCTCCATGATGACTAAATTCCAACCAAATTGAAATGGAAAATAACAAAGAAACCGAGAAAATGATAAAAACTATTCTCTTCAAGCATTGTCCTGTTTTCATATTACTTATTTTGTATCCCCTGTCTGCAAGTTCCTTATTATTGCAGGAACAGACTTTCAATAATCATGCAATCCAGATGCCCCGGGTTTATCTCGATTGCGGGAGATGCGATACTGATTACATCCGGAAAGAAATTACATTTATCAATTACGTGAGAATTCCGGAGCTCGCTGACATTCATCTGTTCATTACAAACGAGTCCGCAGGAGTCGGCGGACGGGAATACGAGCTTACTTTTATCGACCAGACCCAGTCCGAGGGTATTGATTACACATTGACATTCTATGTTGACAGAAACGCCACTTCTGATGAAATTCGGCGAGAGTTGGTCCGGGTAATAAAAATGGGACTGGCGCCTTTCATGGCCCAGACCCCCCGGGGATCCAGATTTTCTCTGTCTTATGAGGCACCTGCAGGTGATGGGTCGGACGACCACAAACCTTCCCATGATCCATGGGATTACTGGGTATTTCGAATTTATGCCGGGTCTATAAGCCTCGGTCTGGAAACAAATCAGGCGGACTTCGATTCCCGGTGGGGATTTTTCGCCGACAAGGTCACAGAAGAATGGAAAATTCGGCTCCGTCCATATTTTAACTATGAATTTGTGGAAATTAAGCGGGTGGAGTACGAAGATCCAATTGTCAGTTCACAACACAGACATGGCTTTGACAGTTATTTGATCAAAAGCCTTGATGCGCACTGGTCTGCCGGAGTGTTTGCTGACTACATCACCAGAAATGACCGGAATTTGAAGCATCGATTTCGGTTCAATCTGGGATTAGAATATAGTCTGCTCCCCTATGACCTGGCGACCCGCAAGGCAATTACATTTACGTATCAGATAGGCTACAGTCCGGTCAACTATTATGAAGAAACCATTTTCAATAAAACCAAAGAACATCTGTTTAATCATCAACTCGAAGCCGGTGTCCATTTTCAACAGCCGTGGGGAGATATCTATGGCGGGGTGAACGGATCACACTATTTTCACGATATGAGTCTGCGCAGGGCTGAAATTTTCGGGAATGTCTCGGTTCGGCTGTTAAAAGGACTCTCCTTGGTGCTGAGCACAAACTTCGAAATGATCCAGGATCAGCTCTCGCTCCCCATTGGGGATGCCTCCCTGGAGGAAGTCCTTCTCAGACAACGGGAGTTATCTACAGATTTTTCGCTCAATGGATCCATAGCACTCACGTACAGCTTTGGTTCGGATTTTGCCAATGTTGTCAACACGCGATTTTGACTTGTTCATTCCCTGCAGCAGGCCCCAGGGGCAGCTCATTGCAATTTTAATGAAGAAGGATATTGCTGTTCTATGAGTCAGAAGGCCATCCTTTTATGCATCACCGGAGTTTTTCTATTCAATATCTCCGGGATCTATTGC
Source organism: uncultured bacterium (assembly GCA_964413425.1). Classification (GTDB taxonomy): domain Bacteria; phylum Fidelibacterota; class JAANXI01; order JAANXI01; family JAANXI01; genus DATFLS01. Next base: position 37,193 of record CAYPST010000019.1, on the reverse strand, counting down.
CAGCAACCGCCTGATACCGAAAGCACATTGCGGTATTGGGGGCAGGGCGGTGCCGCGACGACCTCCCTTGGGCCGGGATTAGCCGGAAGCGTGACGCTGGATCAGAATAACCACCTTTTCACATTGCGTGCAATCAACACGAACCTTCGGTTCACCGACTACGATACCTGGGAAATAGCCTTTCTCTATGGTCGCGGCTACCGGAGAGGTAATGTGCACCTCTCGGCAGGGGCCGGTGTTGCCGTGATCGGCGGCAAGAAGTATGCTGGGTTATTTGGCGGAGAACCTGCTGTACAGGCGGAGCCTATGATAGGATTTCCTCTGGGAGGAGAGATAGCCTGGACGGCGACCCGGTTCGCAGCCATTGTGTTCTACGGATTCGCCAATGTAAATACCAATCAACCTGTTGGCGGAATCGGATTGGCGCTGCGTCTTGGAAAAGTGAGATAGGTGCAATTGGCTTTGAATCCAAACAGTCGGGTGGGAGAGATATTTGGTGTCGTGAGAGTGTTTAGAAAACAGTAAGTCTCTACAAAATGTTGCGCCCGGCGTACATGGAGTATGTACCGAACATAGTTCGCACATATTTTTCGGGATACAGGAGCCAATTGTTCATGTGTTCTTCGCGTCCTTTGCGATCTTCGCGAACTTTGTCCCGTCGTCACGGGATCTCTTTGCCAAAGGCCTCGAAGAGACTCCTTCGGAGCATCCCTTCGGGAAAACCGGTGGAACATCGCATCCCGAAAACCCCAACGCGGAAACACACCGCTCCGTGTGGAGGAAAGAGGGTATGTAGGAAGCGAGGTCATTCAACCCCGTATAGGGGTTGAGAAGTTGGTGTGTCACCGGTACCCGAATTTCATTCGGGGCTATTCACGTTGAATCCCTCCGGGATTCGGTTCGGGGATTCCGCAGGAGCACGGCGCGGACATCGTGGCCAGCTGGAACTGCTCGCCAGTGACCGGCCGGCACCGGAAGCCCGCAGGGCTTCTCCCGCAGGGATCTCTTCGGTACTCCTCCACAAGCGTCTCCAACAGGTACCCGCACGAACCATAGATGCACAAGGCTCACAGATACCTGCAACCAGATTCCTCAGGGCCCTCCCGATTTATCGGGGTTCCCCCGACAGGTCTGGGTTCGCCCGGAATGACTCTCGAGAAGTGGGATCATATGTATTCCAACAGGAAGGGAACTCCCGGACTATGTCGTTCTGTACCAACTTAATTTAATAATCATATCTACCAATTAGCTTGACTGTCTTGATGTATATTAGTATAATAAAAATCAAAAACAAACGAAACTATACAAAGATAAATATCAGGGATTATAGTTTCGTTTAGCTTTGATACAACGATTTCATTGTTGATTTTAGGACACCAGGGCAATCGATTATTGGGAATCATTTACGATGAATAATGGTGAATCGGGTAAAAGTTATTAACACCCTAAGTTGAGCGATACGAGCTTCGCGAAGTATCGCTGTACTTAGGGAAAACCCCGACTTAGAAAATGTTTGTTTTCACCGAATGGGTGCGGAACGTCCCGACGCCGTTTTCGGGGAGGTGAACACGTACATTTGGGTAACACATAAGGTATAAATTGGAATATTTGAACTGAAGTTACCTCTTGGAGACAATTTGCCGGCGCAGCCTGAAGCACGCCTCGAGATTGTCAACCAGATGTTGAATGGCGAAGTGAAAGGGGACAGTGTGGTCCATTTCCGCGTCTCTCCAAAACAGCCGGGAAAATTCAGTTATACGATTCACAGCAATATTGCGGCACTCGATGGAAAAACCGGCAGTTATACTTCGTACCTCACACCCCCAGGAAAACAATACCATCCCGCACCTGATTTGCCACATTGGTGGACGGATGATCCATCTGAAGAGCTAAAGGAAGGAGAACATATCGGCGCAAAGACAGTCAACCAGTGGCGTGTCGAATTCCTCAGTGATTTCGCGAAGCGGATGGATCGGTGTAATCCCCCAGAGAGTAATTAATTACAATTGGCCGGGTTGGTGTGATCCTGCAGAATATCACGACGACTCTTGAAGCCATATAAAGCCTATAAAGAAAAACAATTCAAACTGAAAAAAAGGAAACTGAAATGTCTTTGAAAATTTTCAAACCTCTGTTGTTATTATCCTTTCTCATGGTCGCTTACAATCCGATGGCCGGGGCACAATCGCCGGGCACAACGGATGGGGAAGGGGCTATCCGGCCATACAGCGAGAACCCCTGGTACTGGGAGTATGAAGGGGAACCGGTGGTGTTGATCGGTGGCTCGGATGATGATAACCTGTTTCAGTGGAAGGGGAAGAAGCTCACCGATCAGCTGGATCTCCTGGCCTCTCTGGGCGGCAACTACCTGCGCAACACCATGTCTGATCGGGATGAAGGGGATGTTTATGCATTCGAAGAAGTCAGGGAAGGCGTGTATGACCTTGATAAATGGCATAGTGAATACTGGAACCGGCTGCGGTTCTTTCTTGAGGAGACGAGCAAGCGCGATATCATCGTACAGCTGACCCTGTGGGATCATTTTGATCTGCATGATAAGCATCCCTGGGCCAGTAATATCAATCTGGAACCCGGCGTCGTAGAAGACGATGATGATTTTTACGGCGGGTCCATTTACCAGAACAAAGAAGAGGTTCTGACCTACCAGCAGCGATATATTGACAAATTACTCTCTGTTACATTGCAGTACGGGAACGTTCTCTACAACATTAATAACGAGGGCAGCGAACGGAAAGAATGGGATAATTACTGGGCATTCTACATCACGCAGCGAGCTGAGGAACAGGGGCGGGAAATTTACGTGACAAGTATGCTATTCGATCCCTCCAGTTCGGTGCGTCATGCCATGACGTTTCGGGACCTGTATTCCTATGCGGAAATTTCACAAAACAATCAGGATTCCCGCGGTGGACGGGGTCCGGCACACTATAAAAACATTCTAGACTGGAGGAACAAACTGGAGGCCGATCCAATGCCCATGAACAATGTGAAAATCTATGGCTCAGGGGTTGGCGCCAATTACTCCGCAGGTACCCGAAAAGAAGCCATTGCACGGTTTTGGAGAAACATCTTTGCAGGAAGTGCCTCCAGCCGGTTCCATCGGCCGGAAGGCGGATGGGGCATCGGATTGGAACCCTCGGCTCAAACCAACATAAAAGCGATGGCCATGTTGCTGGAACAGTTCGATATTTTCAGCGCCAGCCCCCACAACGATCTGCTCTCCTCCTCTGTTGCACTCAGCGACGCCACCATGGAAGCGTACTGTCTGGCCGAGATTGGTGACCAATATGCCATCTATTTTCCCGAGGGCCGGTATACCGTCAACCTTGATCCCTGGGTGTTTGTGGATGACCTGAGAGTGCAATGGCTGGATGTTGACGAAGGAACCTGGTCATCGGAAGAGATCGTACCGGTGGAATGGGAAGGCGGATTAAGCCAGTGGGGCCACCGCGCCCGCGTAAGGCTCACTACTCCCGGCAACGAGTCGTATGTGGCCCTTCTGGAAGTGGCGGAGTAGCAGAGGGTAACCGTTGTCAGGTAATCAAGGGGATGAAAACACCAAAGACCTCCTTTTTAAAGGAGTCAGAAGTATAATGTGAAACGGCAAACTCAAGGGTATAAGTATATTTTATGTACCGATTTATCAGAAGATCGGAACGCACGGGGGTGTTGAAAAGCCGATGCATGTTAGTCAAGAAAGGATAGTTTGTCCAATACGGATCAATTTTCACATTTCGCTCAAGGGAGTCACATATTGGTACGAAGACAGTCAACCCGTGGCGCGTTGATTTCCTCAGTGACTTCGCGAAGCGGATGGATCGGTGCAAAAGCCCAAATCGAGATTAAGTTAACTCACAACTAGGAGGAAGCCTACGATGGTACGAATTACAAAGACTTTGGTACTCATGCTGTTGGCCGCAATCGCACTTGCCAGCTGCTCCAGTCCAACAGCCGAGACCGACAAGCCGCGGGTGATCGCGACCACGGATGGCGAGATTGACGATCAGTGTTCCATGGTGCGGTTCCTGCTCTATGCCAATGAGTGGGACGTCGAGGGGATCGTCACCTCGAGCTCCCAATACCACGCGCATGGACACAACTGGGCTGGAGATGACTGGGTGCAACCGTACCTGGAAGCCTATGCCGCCGTCTATCCCAATTTGATCAAGCATGACAAGGACTATCCCTCCCCGGAGTATTTGCAATCGCGCACCAAGCTCGGCAATGTGAAGGCGGAAGGAGCGATGGATGAGAAAACGCCGGGCTCCCAACTCATTGTCGACGTACTCCTGGATGAATCGGACGACCGTCCCGTGTGGCTCCAGGCCTGGGGCGGCCCCAACACCATCGCCAGAGCCCTCAAAACCATTGAAGAAGAACACCCGGACAAAATGGAGTCCGTAGCGAACAAGATACGGTTCTACTTCATCTGGGAGCAGGATTCGACCTATCAGGCCTACATCCGGCCGAACTGGGGCCAATACAATATCCCAACTATCATCTCCGACCAGTTCCTCGCCATGGCGTACGACCATCAGAGGAGGGAGATACCCCAGGAAATGAAGCATTACTATTCTGCGGAATGGATGAACCAGAATCTCCTGCAGGACCACGGCCCTCTGCTTTCCTTGTACAAAGCGCATGATGATGGGCGTTTCCGGTCCGAGGGCGACACGCCTTCGTTCCTGCACGTCATACCAACCGGCTTGCGCAGCGCGGAGTCGCCCGGCTGGGGCGGTTGGGGCGGCCGTTTTGTTAATGTGCGTAATAACACGTGGCTCGATCCCGTACCGGAACCCGGATACGAGTATCCCGAGGGAAGATGGTACACGCGAACGGCGTATGGACGCGTGCGCCTGAGGGAGGAAATCCCAAACGACGAGAAACTCACCGAGTATTTCAAACCCCAGTGGCGCTGGATTGATGTAATTCAAAACGATTTTGCGGCACGAGCCGATTGGTGTGTAAAATCGTATGCGGAAGCCAATCACCCGCCGGTGGTCGAGCTGGCACATGCCCGGGACCTGACTGTCCGCCCCGGTGAGACCGTGCAGTTGAGCGCCCAGGGCACCCAGGACCCGGACGGGGATGCGCTGAACTACCATTGGTGGCAGTATGAGGAAGCGGATTCGTATTCCGGTACCATCACCATCCGAGATGCCGGCAATCCAAAAGCCTCGTTCACGGTCCCGGCCGATGCCGGCACCGGGGAGACCATCCATATCATCTGCGAGGTGACGGATCACGGCTCTCCCCGACTCACCCGTTATCAGCGCGTGATCGTGACGGTGGGATCATAGTGCTCTCGGATTCTTTACATCCACTGTGGATCAAGGGGTATTTACCCGGCACAAGCTCACATGGCGTCAGGAAATCAAACGATGCAGATGATAGTGGCCGGATGAAACAAGAAACAAGGAAGGAATCATGAAATCAATAAAAGCAGCTGAATTCACAAAAGTTATAATACTGTCCGTTTTGTTATTATGCTGTACCGGCCTTCTCTATTCCCAACCACTGGCATTCCCCACAGCCGAAGGATACGGGAAATATACCCAAGGGGGACGTGGTGGAGCCGTTTACGAAGTCACGAACCTGAATGATTCCGGGGAGGGCAGCCTGCGGGCGGCGGTGGAGGCCTCCGGGCCGAGGACAGTGGTGTTCAGAGTCTCGGGCATCATTGCGCTGCAATCGGACCTGCGTATCAATAACCCGTTCATTACAATCGCCGGGCAAACAGCACCAGGCGATGGGATATGTATCAAAGGACATCTCAACATCAGCGCTGATGAGGTGATCATCAGGTACATCCGGGTGCGGTTAGACCCTGAAACCAATCCTGATAGTGACGCAATATTCTGCAGATACAATACGAACATTATTTTCGATCACATCTCAGCGAGTTGGAGTACTGATGAGGTGATGTCGGTGTACTTTAATGATCATGTCACCATTCAATGGTGTCTGATTACAGAAGCCTGCCCCAAAGACGGCGGGGATTCGCACCGATTCGGCGGTATCTGGGGCAACAATTACGGGTCCTTTCATCATAACCTGATTGCGCATAACAATAGCCGCAATCCACGCTGGGCTTCCGGTTGCGGTTATAACGATTACAGAAACAACGTTATTTACAATTGGGGTTATCAAAGTTGCTATGGGGGTGAAAAACAACAACCAGGTAATCCTGATTTCGATTTCACCACCATCAATATGACAGCCAATTATTATAAGGCGGGACCTGCCACTAACGCCGATGTGAGGAGACGGATAGCGGAACCTTCAGCGCGTTCAAGCGACGACAAAGGCAGTTGGTACGTTGCCGATAATTACGTGGACGGTTATCCCGCAGTGACCGCCGACAACTGGAAGGGGGTGGACGGCACTGACTACATCAGACTCGATGCCACGTGGGATGCCATGCCCATTAATCAGCAAACAGCCGAAGAGGCCTATCAGGCGGTTCTGGAGCATGCAGGCGCCACGGTGCCCAAACGCGACGCGATTGATAAGAGTATCCTCGATGAAGTCCGCACCGGGACGGCAACCTATGGCGAGAACGGCATTATCAGTAGTCCCAGCGATGTCGGGGGCTGGCCGGAACTGGAAAGCGCACCTGCTCCAACCGACAGCGACCATGACGGCATGCCGGACGAATGGGAAACGAAGAATGGTCTCAATCCCAATGATGCTTCTGATAGAAATAAGGTTGCTGACGGTGGTTATACCATGCTGGAGAAATATTTACATAGCATCGAAAGGTAAGGTGTCGGTTCCAAAAGTGAGTAGTGCGTACAAATCAGACATCTCGGTAGCAATCCATTGGACAAAACTATACACGGGGGGCCTCGTGTGTTATTCGGGTGGGACCGGTCTTCGTTGTTTCCGGCCATTCGGCAGGATGCATAATCCACCTGCCGTTCCCATTATTTCCTTGTTCTTTTGACGGGGCAAAAGAACCAAAACCCCCCGGCCCACAACAACTCTATCCCTCCTGACCTCCCTTTCTCTTGCGAGAGAAAGGGAGGAACTCGTCGCATAAATTTTTTAGACAGCCGATGATTTTTCACGCGGAATTTATCCCGATTCGAAAATGTCAGAATCTTTGATTCTGTATCATTTTCGTTATTGGGGCTCACGGGCCGCTGATATGAAATGCTTCTCAAGGCCGGAGTTAAATCCAGCATAATTTTAGACATCTGATTTCAGTATGGAATTCACTCAATGAACCTATTACGTCTAACTTCACCCAACACATGCCTCTGCCGTCTGACTTTTCTACATCTGTCCTAAGTTGAGCGATACGAGCTTCGCGAAGTATCGCTGTACTTAGGGAAAACCCCGACTTAGAAAATGTTTGTTTTCACCGAATGGGTGAGGTGAAAACTTACATTTTCTTTGTCGATTGAGCGATTTATGGAAATAAATCGCTCAATTTGGGTCTGTGTTAAGCTGTGAAATCCGGGAACCACATCCGGGGCGGGGCCGAGTGTGGTCCGGTCTTCCGTCTCCGTCCTCCGGTCTCCGTTAGTCCCGCCACCTTTAATTCTGAACTCTCCATACCAGGTTTTGTCCGCAACCTATCCCAACCCCTGCGTCTGCCTTCTCACTTCTGCCTTTTGCCTTGGGCGGGACAGAGGGCGATCCGTTCTCCATTCTCCGTATTCCGTGCTCCGTTTCTTCCCCCTGCCTTTCCTTCCGAGATCTCCAGACCAGGATTTCTCCGCAGCCTTCCCAACACTTGCGTCTGCCATCTGCCCTTTGCCGTTTGCCTTGGGAGGAAGTGCGGGGGGGGTTGCCCACTCTCACGGAGGTTTAGACGATACGAGGGTTGAGTAGCCCCAAAAACTGCAGAATGAAGGAGAGCATAATAATCGATCAAAGTATTTGCGTTTTTGGAACATCTTTTATAATGTGGACTAAGATTGTAGTCCCTTAAGCCGGTGAAGGTATATGAGTGACTATCAGATGAGTCTCGATGAAATCGAGCGTGATTTACCAGATTTTCTTCGAAGAATTGAAGCGGGAGAAACCCTGATCATTCTCAAATCCGGCAAGCCGCTTGCCGAAATTAAACCGCTTGGACATCCTGCCTCAAAAGTCCGACCATATGGTCTTTGCGAAGGAGACTTTGTCGTTCCGGAAGATTTCGATTCGCCGCTACCGGATAACATCATCAGAGAATTTGAGGGCGAGTGAACCTTCTTGTAGATACGCATATTTTTCTCTGGTACATTACCAAGGATGAACGGCTCCCGGCCGCTTATCGAGACAGCATTCGAAATACTGACAATCAGGTTTTTTTCAGTGTAGTATCCTTATGGGAGACCATTGTGAAGTATCAACTTGGTAAATTACCATTGCCGCAACCACCAGAATCCTATTTGCCTACACAGCGTATTCGACACCAAATCTCAAGCTTAGATATCGATGAAGCGAGCGTTTCACATTTGGCAAAACTTCCGAATATTCATCGTGACCCATTTGATCGCATTTTGGTTTGTCAGGCGATTGAGAATGAGTTAGTTCTCATCACTGTTGATAATAAGATTAGAGAGTATCCGGTGCAGATTCTGGGGCATTCATCTTAACTGCTTAAGGAATTCATCCTCCGCCTTTTTTATAACTGCGTTTCTCCCTCGTATCCGTATCAATCCCCCGACAGACTCAATCCCGACAGGTTGGGGTTCGTCATCGGGGCAGGCTGTGTGCTCTTCAGGGCGGGGCAGAGGGCGGTCCGTGTTCCGTTCTCCGTGTTCCGTGCTCCAGTAATCCCCCCCACCTTCACTTCTGAACTCTCCATACCAGGTTTTATCCGCAGCCTGTCCCAACCCTTGCTTCTGCCTTTTCACTTTTGCCTTTTGCCTTGGGAGAAGGAAGAGGAGGAAGGGGGAAAAAGGAGTAAATTTGCCAACGAATTTATTGTTGCAACTTTTGGGCGCTTTCGTTATAATAACAAAACAAAACCAATCAAAACCATTGAATGTGAGAACCATTGTTGCTGATGGTTGGTATTTAAGTTGGAACAGGGATAGATGAAAATGTTCGCTTCCCAGCGCAGACAACGTATTCTGGAGCTGCTCACCGAAGACGGCTCTGCCCGGGTCTCGGAACTCAGTGATATTTTCAAGGTGTCCGAGGTGACCATCCGTCAGGATTTGACGCAACTCGAGCAGGAAGGACTCATTGTACGAGAGCATGGCGGGGCGTATTTGAAAAGTCTTCCGGATCAGGTGCGATCGTTTTCATTTCAGCACACCGAAAATATGGAGAAAAAACAGCGCATCGGACGGAAGGCTGTGGAATTTATTCAGAATGGTGATTCCATCATCCTGGATTCGGGAACGACGGTCACTGAAGTGGCCAGAAACATCAACGGCTATTCTGATTTGACCGTGGTGACCAATGCCGTGAATATTCCGTTCATTCTGGGAGGACAGCCCGGCATCACCGTCCTGGTGACCAGCGGGGAATTCAAAGCGCCCACCCTTTCGCTGACCGGCCAGAAAGCCGCCGATTTTTTTGATAACCTCCATGTGGATAAGCTGTTTCTCGCAACGGCCGGAATTACCCTGCGGGCGGGATTGACCTATCCCAGCCTGAGCGACCTGCCGGTCAAGCGGGCCATGATTGAAGCGGCATCCACGGTTTATCTGGTGGCCGATTCTACCAAACTCGGAATTCAGGCTCTGGCCAGCCTCGGGGCACTTGCACTGATCGATTATCTGATAACGGACGACGGTATCACCGAAAAATACCAGAAAGAGTTTTCCCGGCACGGGATCGAATTTATTATTGCATAACTACAAAGACCTGTCAGCATTGATTTCAAGTTTTCAGGGAGGAGTGATCTATGGGTAAAAAGTTGAGTTTGTTTTTGCTGTCAATTGTCATTGGCATGCTTGTGGTTGCATGCGGCAACCAGGCAAAACAAGAGGCCGGACAGTCCGGCAACAAGGGGAGAATCGCGGTGGTAATTTCAACGCTGAACAACCCCTGGTTTGTGGTACTGGGGGAGACGGCAAAAGAGACGGCTGAAGATCTCGGGTACAAAGCGACAATTTTTGACTCCCAGAATGATATCGCCAAGGAGAAATCGCATTTCGAGAATATTATTGCGGCAGGATACGAGGCCATCCTGTTTAATCCGACCGATGCTGATGGTTCGGTCTCCAACGTGGTTATGGCAAAGGCGGAAGGGATCCCAACTTTCTGCATGGACCGGGAAGTGAACTCCGATGCACCGGTCTCTCAGATTCTCTCCGACAATTATTCGGGAGCCATGAAGGTGGGGCAATACTTTGTTGAGAAACTCAATGGAGAAGGAAAATACGTCGAGTTACTCGGGCTTGTTGGTGACAACAATACCTGGAATCGATCCCGGGGCTTTCACAGTGTGGTTGATAATTATCCGGATCTGGAAATGGTGGCCCAGCAGACGGCGGAATTCGACCGCACCAAGGCAATGGAAGTGATGGAATCCATTCTCCAGGCGCATCCGGATATTGATGCGGTCTTCTGTGGTAATGACGCCATGGCGATGGGAGCCTATCAGGCGCTTGAGGCGGCTGGAAAAGCCGAGGAAGTAATGGTATTCGGGTTCGATGGCGCTGAGGATGTGATTGAATCAATTCGGAACGGCAACATCGAAGCCACGGCCATGCAGTTCCCAAGGGTTATGGCGAAAAAGGCGGCAAACATGGCCGATGAATTTCAGAACGGAACGCGCGATTTCCCGAAAAAGCTCCCAGTGGCAGTTGAGCTCGTCACCCAGGAGAATGTCGAGGACTACATTGCCTACGGAAAAAAGGAATCTTCCGGGTAGTAAGAGCAATTTACCGCTCGGTTGACCATTATAAACCTATAGAAAGCCAAGAGCTGGATGCCGAAAAGTCGATGTTTGTTAAATACACATCCTGTAACCTGTCAATTTTCATTATTATATCATGAATATACCGGACCTGCTTTCACGCAAATTATTTCTGGGGATGGCCGTTAAGCATGTGCTATTCGTCCTGGCAGGCGCTCTGCTGATTTATCATTCCGTCTACTTTGAACCCCTGGAGCAAAAGCAACAAGAAAAAACAAGCCAACAGTTTAACGCACAAGAATATGCCCTCGATTTCTGGAATAATACGCTGCTCCAAAATCTCCAGGACGCTGTCCCCGTGGAGGAATTGCTCCATTTATTCAACACAGACATGGACGCAGCCGTGGAAAAGTATGGGCAGACTCTTGGGGTCTCCGAGGATCACTCTTATCTGATTCGCGGGCAGGGTATGGTGCTTGAGGTAAAGGAAGGCGGTGTCCTTGTGAGCGTACAGGCACCTCAGGACTCTCCCGAAGTGTTACTTGTGACACGAAATATTTTCAGCCAGGCAGTTCGTGACGCCTCGGGACTTCTCAATGTCAGCGATTTTGAGAGTACGATGAAATTTAATGAAATCGGAGTGGCACTGAACCGCGTTGTCAGGGATTCTGTAGTCCCAGGGATAAAAAAACATGCGGCTCCCGGAAAGAAAATCTCATTTGTCGGAGCGGCTGAAGTCAATGAAGACTCGCCCGAGATTGATCCGTTGGAGATCATTCCAATTCAGGTCTCGTACTAATTGTTATGTCCAGAGAGATTACACAGACACCCATCCTCTCCACCAGGGAGATTAGTAAGGCCTTCCCCGGGGTACAGGCCCTGGATAATGTGAGTATAGATATCTTTCCCGGACAGGTGAATGCCATCGTCGGGGAAAACGGAGCCGGGAAATCGACCTTGATGAAAATCTTCTCCGGTGTATATCCTGACTATGATGGGAGCGTCTATCTTGAAGGAGAGGAGGTCAGGTTTCAGAATCCCAAGGAGGCTGAAAGGCGGAGAATCGCCATTATCCACCAGGAACTCAATCTGGTACCGAATTTAAGCGTGGCTGAAAATATCTATCTGGGACGGGAGTATCTGAATGTCTTCGGTTTCATTGATTATCCGAAGATGTATGAAAAGACAGTGGAAATTCTTGAGCAGTTACAATTAGATGTCCCACCTGAGACGCTGGTGTACAAATTACGGGTTGGGCAGCAGCAGGTGGTAGAGATTGCTAAAGCCCTCTCCCTGAATGCGAAGATCATTATCATGGACGAACCCACCTCGGCAATCAGTAAACAGGAAGTGCGCGTGTTGTTCGATTTAATCAAAGCCCTGCGGCAGGACGGTGTGACGATTATCTATATTTCGCATAAACTTGATGAGCTGTTTGAGATTGCAGATCGGGTGACAGTATTACGTGACGGGCAGTTTATACTGAGTGACAGGATAGAGAACCTGGATCGGGAGAAAATCGTACGGAGCATGGTCGGGCGGGATGTGGAAGACTTTTTCGTGAAAGAGGAAGCTGAACGGGCAGGTGAAGTATTACGGGCCACTGGATTACATCTTGCACATCCCGCCAGGCCTGATTCCTATCAGGTAAATGATGTCGGGTTTTCTTTACACAGGGGGGAGGTCCTGGGGATCTTTGGATTGATGGGAGCCGGACGGACCGAACTCCTGGAAACTATCTTTGGAGTTCATCCGGGAAGATCGACAGGGGAGATTCGGGTAGAAGGGGAGCCGGTCTCCATTGAATCTCCGTGGGACGCAATTCAGGCTGGCATTGCACTGGTGCCGGAAGATCGGCAGCTGGAGGGATTGGTCTTAAATCGCTCGGTGGCGGAAAATGTGAGCCTGGCAAATATTGGCAGTATCGAGCGGAACGGAATACTCAACTCCCATGCCGAACGGCAGTTAGTGTCGGAGCATGTCCGGCAACTAAATATTAAAACACCTAGTATCCATCAGCAGGCAGAGTATCTCAGCGGGGGGAATCAGCAAAAGGTGGTCATTGCAAAATGGCTGGCAACCGACCCGAAGATTCTCATGCTGGATGAACCCACCCGAGGGATTGATGTAAACGGAAAAAATGAAATCTATAAGTTGATTGGCGAACTAGCCAACGCAGGTCTTGGGATTATTATGGTCTCCTCCGAACTCCCGGAAATTCTGGCAATCGCGGATCGCATCCTTGTATTGTCTGAGGGAAGGAAAACCGGAGAATTTTCCCAGCAGGAAGCTAGCGAAGAGGTATTAATGAAAGCCGCAATTCCGAGGATAATTTGACTATGGGAAACGTGCCAGTATTGGATGACTTGCGGGAGCTTGATTACCGTTCACTGCTTGGAAGATTCCAGTCCCTGATTGCGCTATTACTGCTTGTCGTAGTGATGGCGCTCCTTTCGGACCGATTTCTGACGGCCGGGAATATCTGGAATATTTTGCGGCAGATTTCGGTCAATGTGTGTATTTCGGTCGGGATGACCCTGGTGATACTCACGGCGGGCATTGATCTGTCCGTGGGATCAATTCTGGCATTCAGTGGCGCCGTAACTGCCGGACTCCTGAAACACGGAACAGAAATCCCGTTTCTGAATCTGTTCGTTGGCTATACCGTCCTTGGCGCCATCCTTGCCGGGATCCTGGCCGGCGCGCTGTTAGGATTGGTGAATGGTATTGCCATTACCCGGTTTGAGGTGCCTCCGTTTATCGCAACCCTGGCTATGCTCACTATGGCCCGGGGGATGACCATGCTATGGACGCAGGGATTTCCGATCACCGGATTGGGGGACACCTTTGGTATGATTGGAACCGGCTGGTTTTTGAAGATACCGGTACCGGTCTGGATATCTGCGGTGGTCGTAGGGGGAGGGGTGTTTCTCGTCCGCAAGACCCGGATAGGCCGATATATTTACGCGGTTGGGGGCAACGAGAAGGCCGCCCGACTTTCCGGATTGAATATAACCCGGATAAAAAATTTCGTTTATGTTGTAACAGGAGCGCTTTCGGCCGTTGGTGGAATTATCGTGACTTCCCGACTCGATTCAGCGCAACCCAATGCGGGCGTTATGTATGAACTTGACTCTATTGCTGCTGTAGTCATTGGGGGTACCTCCCTCTCCGGCGGACGAGGCTCGGTCATTGGCACCGTTCAGGGCGCCCTGATTATTGGGATATTGAACAATGGATTGGTGCTGTTAAACGTTTCTCCCTTCTGGCAGCAGGTCATCAAGGGATTTGTCATTTTACTCGCCGTGATCGTCGATAAGATGAACGCACGAGATTAGCACGGATAGAAAGGAATTTATCATGCCAGAAACGACACTTGGAGTCATTATAGGAAACCGGGATTTTTTTCCCGATAAACTGGTGACAGAGGCCAGAGAAGAAATCATTTCGGTATTGGACTCGCTCAATATTCAGTCGATTATGCCGACGGAGAATGCTACCAAACTTGGAGGCGTGGAAACATATCAAGAGGCCAAGGTCTGTGCAGATCTGTTCCGGTCCCACGAGGCCGAAATCGATGGCATACTGGTCGTCCTGCCGAATTTTGGTGATGAGAAGGGGGTGTTGGAGACTCTGAAACTCTCGGATCTTGCCGTACCTGTGCTCATTCAGGCCTACCCGGATGAACTTGGAAAATTAGACGTTGTCAGACGCCGGGATGCGTTTTGCGGTAAAATCTCCGTGTGCAATAACCTCCGGCAGGCCGGCATCAAGTATACCCTCACGAGAAACCACGTGATAAGCCCGCAGTCGGAGGAATTTCAGAAGGACTTACGGAAATTCATCGGGGTGTGCAATGTCGTGAATAATTTGCGATCAACCCGGCTGGGCGCGATTGGCGCCCGTCCGAATGACTTTAATACAGTGCGTTATAGTGAGAAACTGCTCGAGGCAAACGGGATCAGTGTTACAACGGTCGATCTTTCGGACATCCTGGCGGATGTAAACAAACTCAGCGGAGAACACACCCAGGTCACAGAAAATCTGGAGAGAATACAGTCCTATGCCGCGTACGAAAATGTCCCGGAAGAAAAACTGCTCCGGATGGCAAAGCTGAGCGTGGTCATCCGGGATTTTATCCAGGAGCACGAATTGGATGCCACGGCGATTCAATGCTGGTCTTCCCTCCAGGATAATTATGACGTGAATGTCTGCACGACCATGAGCATGATGAGTGAAGAGTTGGTCCCCAGCGCCTGCGAAGTGGATGTAACAGGAACCCTGACCATGTACGCCATGCAGCTCGCCTCCGATTCGCCGAGTGCCATCGCAGACTGGAATAATAATTACGGCGAGGATCCGGATAAAGTCGTGATGTTCCATTGCGGGAACTGGGCGAAAACGTTCGCACCGGATTTGGAGATCAGTACGGCACCCATCCTCGGGACAACACTCGGGGAAGAGAATACATATGGCGCGATGAAGGGCCGAACTCCGTCCGGCCCGCTCACCTTCGGACGAATTTCCACCGACGATCAGCGGGGAGTTATTCGAACGTATATTGGTGAGGGTCAACTGACGGATGATACGCTGGAAACTTTTGGCACGCGTGCGGTTGCGGACATTCCTGATTTACAAAAGCTGATGAATTTTATCTGCAGGAATGGGTTTGAACATCACGTGGTCATGAATCTGTCACAAACAGCGGATGTCCTGCAGGAAGCATTCGAAAATTATCTGGACTGGGAGGTCTATCGTCATATGAGGTAGCAAGCCATAACGGGAGGTATATATCCTTCGGCTCCCAGAAGAGGAGACAGGGTATTTTTGAACTGTAGGTGAGAATTCAATCTTACGGGAATCCCGAACAGATGAACAACGGGATGTAGGTCTTGAGAAAGCTAGAACAAGAAACAAGGAGATGAATCATGATATCGGATAAAGAACTTGAAATAAAATCGATTCAATACCGAAAGAAAATCCTGGAATCAATTAAGAAAGGAGGGGCAGGACATACCGCAGGCAGCCTGTCCTGCATAGATATTCTGAATGTCCTCTACAACGCCATTTTAAACGTTTCGCCAGAGACGTTCTCGGATCCAAACCGGGACCGGTACATTCAGAGTAAGGGCCATTCTGTTGAAGCACTGTATGTGGTTCTTGCCGATCAAGGGTTCTATCCGGAGTCCGAATTGGACACCCTGTCACAGTATCAGTCACACTTTGTCGGCCATCCCACCCGGAAGGTGAACGGCATCGAGCAAAATACCGGGGCGTTGGGACATGGCTTGTCGGTTTCGGTCGGGCTTGCTCTGGCAGCCAAGAAGGATAACGCCTCCTATCAGGTGTTCACGCTCCTGGGCGATGGTGAACTCACCGAAGGTTCCAACTGGGAGGCACTGTTGGCCGGCACTCACTACAATCTGGATAATCTGACGGCTATCGTGGATTATAATACCCTGCAGATTACCGGCCGGATCTCAAATGTGTTGAGGACCGATCCGCTGGAAGAAAAATTCCGGGCGTTCGGATGGGCGGTTCGACATGTGAACGGCCATGACCTTGCGGAATTATCAGACGCTCTGCTGTCAGTACCGTTTGAATCCGGCAAACCCAGTATAGTCATTGCCCGGACGGTGAAAGGGAAGGGGATCAGCTTTATGGAGGATGTTAAAGAATGGCATCACAAGGTGCCGGATGATGATCAATACCGCCTGGCTATGCAGGAGCTGGATGAGGCGCTGGCAATGTATGAATCGACAGTTGATACCGACAGGAGGAGGGTGTGATGGATCTGGAACTGGGCCGTCCGAATTTACAGGAATTTTCCGCTACGCTGCTGGACCTGGCCCGGGCTGACCGGGACGTGCTGGCGTTAACAAGTGATTCACGAGGTTCCGGGAAACTGGATCCGTTTGCCGAAGCCCTTCCGGATCAGATAGTGGAAATCGGAATCGCCGAACAGAATCTGGTGGGGATAGCGGCGGGACTGGCATCCGCCGGTAAAAAAGTTTATGCCGTATCGCCGGCCTGTTTTCTTACCGCCCGGGCCTTGGAACAGATTAAAAATGACGTGTGCTACTCGGATCATCCGGTGAAACTTATTGGTATCAGTGCCGGCGTCAGCTACGGGGCTCTGGGTTCCACCCATCATTCCATTCACGATATCGCGGCTCTGCGGGCCATCAATAATATAGATATTGTGATCCCTGCGGATAATTTCGAAACCCGGGAATCCATCAAAGCCGCCCTGGATTGGAATCGACCCATCTATATCCGGTTCGGCAAGCGGCCAATGTATCATCTGCATTCCCCAGAAACTGAGTTCGAGACAGGAAAGGGGATTACAATCCGGGAAGGAAACGACCTCGCATTTATCGCGACAGGCGAAACCGTCTACTTTGCCTATGCAGCAGCGGAACAGCTGGAGCAGCACGGTATCTCCAGCCGGGTGATCAGTATGCATACCATCAGACCGCTGGATACAGAACTGGTGTTGCGTGCAGCGAAAGAGTGCAGTGCCCTGATAACTGTGGAAGAACATATGGTACATGGCGGACTGGGAGAGGCCTGTGCCGGTGTTCTGATGCAGGCCGGTGTCTGGCGGCCTATGAAAATTGTGGGGATCCCGGATGAATATACGGTCACCGGGAATCAGCTGGATATCTTCAATCATTATGGAATCTCAGCGGATGGACTGGCAGCGGCGGGCAGGGAATTACTGCAGCAGGCGGGGGTGAACTATGTCACCTGATTATATCCTGGCCGTGGATCAGGGGACCAGCGCAACCAAAGCGATTATCTTCGATGGACAGGGCCGTCCGGTTGCCAGAGCCACCCAGGAAATCGAATCATCCTATCCCCAACCCGATTTTGTTGAACAGGATCCCGAACAGATCTACCGCAGTGTGATAGAGTCGGTGAATAAGTGTCTGAAGATCTTCTTGGAAGATCATCCTGGAACCATTCAGGAAATTGCAGCCTGCGGCATCTCGAATCAGCGGGAAACCTTCCTTCTCTGGGATGAAGAGGGCAGACCGATTACCAATGCAGTGGTCTGGCAGTGCAAGCGGTCCGTGGATATCTGCAGCCGTCTTCAGGGCAGTGGCCTGGAAGAGGAACTTCAAGCCCGGACTGGCCTCATTGCGGATCCGTACTTTTCAGGGACGAAATTGATATGGCTGTATGAAAACGATCCGGCGATAAAGAAAGCCATTGACGAAGGGGAAGCATACTTCGGCACGGTAGATGCCTGGTTGTTATATCGTTTAACCAACGGACAGCGGTATTTAACGGATTACACCAATGCCTGCCGGACGCTCCTGTTCAATATAGCAACCCTGCAGTGGGACGATTTTCTGCTCCGGGAATACCATTTTGACCGGTTGAAACTGCCGGAACCAAACCCCTCAGCATTTGAATACGGAGCGACCGATTTCGAGGGACTCCTTTCATCTGAAGTTCCGATATTAGCCATGATCGGGGACTCACACGCCGCCGCGTTTGGCGAAGGGTGTTTTCATCCGGGGGACGCAAAAGCCACCCTTGGGACAGGGTCATCGATATTATTAAATACCGGTGAGAAGCGTATTCCGTCCGAACACGGAATGATGACCACCATCTCCTGGAGCACCGGAGACCGGATCGATTACGCACTGGAGGGAGTAATTGTCACTTGTGGGGCGACCATTACCTGGCTCCGGGATCAACTGGGGTTGTTTGCTGAGAGCGACGAGACAGAACGCATGGCGAGGTCAGTGGAGAGCAATAACGGGGTATATCTTATTCCCGCTTTCAGCGGGCTGGGGGCGCCACACTGGCAGATGGACATGAAAGGGATGCTGGTCGGGCTGACCCTGGGAACCCACAAGAATCACGTGGTTCGCGCAGCCCTTGAATCCATTCCTTTTCAGATGAAGGATGTGATTAACGCTATGGAGAAGGACAGTGGCATCCCACTGAAAGAATTGAAAGTGGACGGCGGAATCACTGCCAATACTTTCGTAATGCAATTTGTAGCCGATGTGCTGAATACTGAGGTGGTGAATATCGGGATTCCTGATGTTTCCGCTCTGGGGGCCGCATATCTGGCCAGTCTGCAGGCTGACATTTTCGAAGATCTGGATCACCTGAGGTCTCTGCCACAAGAGATTACACGTTTTCGACCAGGTGCAGATGCTGAGAAGGTCAGGGAGTACTACTACGGCTGGCAGGAAACTCTGGAGGATCTGCTGTAAAAATCTATTGGGATGAAAGCTTTTGGAGAGTTTTTTATTACTACCTGCGAAGAACACCAGCCATAGCTCATAACGAACCAGGAGAAAAGGGAAATGAATACTCGTGTGGTACATTTTTTGTCCGGCCTATTCTATTCCAATCTATCCAGATTTACCTTTATTTCAAGGTACATTCTGATCTTATTGATAGTCTCGTTCACTGCTGCCACAGCATTCTCACAGCAACACGGCGGACTGCGGGTCGCAGAAAATAACCGGTATCTGGAGTACGAGGATGGCACACCTTTCTTCTATCTGGGAGATACGGCCTGGGAATTATTTCACCGTCTGAACCGGGAGGAGGCGGACCGGTACTTAACTGATCGGGCGGAAAAGGGATTTACCGTCGTCCAGGCGGTGATCCTGGAGGATGCCGGTGCCGGTTTCCCGCTGCCGGGAATCGGAAAAGAATGAGAGGCCGTTAGAGAAGCCACAGATTTACACGGATTCACACAGATGACATCAAATAAAACAAGTAAATGAAACACCGAAAAACACTGAATTACACTGATGATATAAAATCTGATATTCAACTTTGTCGACTGCCGATTGCCTGCTGCCAGTCAGCATCGCCTAGAGGCCTGTTCCAAGGTCTCACCATGAAAAGCGCACTCAAAATCGGCACCGAGATCCGGGCCCGAAGGATGGCTGATGTTCTCTTTGAAAATAACGATGTTCTGTATTCGGACCGGGCATTCACCATTTACATCAGAGATGGAGCGGCTGTGGAAAATGTGGTCTTCAGAAACAACCGGGTGGAGGTGTTCGGAGGACTGCGGGACGACCGGAACCGGATTCTCGATATCGAGATCGATCAGCGTGATGAAGCCATCTGGCAGCACCCCCGATGGGAGGAGGTGAAGAACAATCCGGGCACACTCAGAAATTTGTTATTCGAGGATACCTTCGTTAGTACCTCTGAAAGCCGGTATCTGGAGCCGTCACAAATCACCGGGTATAACCGGGAGAATAGCATCGAAAACGTCACTTTCCGGAACTTTCGAATCAATAGAAAGAAAATCACCAAGCCGGGAGAGAGTATTCCGGTGGGAAAAACGGGAAACACCATTCCCTGGTTGGAGATCGATACAGAGACCGCACAGAACATAGTCTTCGAATGATCAACGTTTTTTTCTTATTCAACTATATTCAGAATACTAAGGAACAGAGACGATGAAAACCTATAATATCGCCGTTATTTCCGGCGACGGCATCGGTCAGGAAGTGACTCCGGAAGGCGTTCGAGTCCTGGATGCGGTCGCCGACATTACGGGGGCGTTTCGTACTGAATACGAGCATTTTCCCTGGGGATGTGAGTATTACTTGCAACATGACCGAATGATGGCGGAGGACGCTCTGGAGATTCTGTGTGATTTTGATGCCATCTACTTCGGGGCAGTGGGCTTCCCTTCCGTGCCGGATTACATTTCGCTCCGTGGCCTCAGATTGCCCATCTGCCAGGGATTCGAGCAATACGTCTGTTATCGTCCGAGCGTGCTGCTGCCGGGTGTGCAAAGTCCGCTTGCAGGCAAGCAGTCCGGAGATATTGATTTTGTCGTGATACGGGAAAACACGGAGGGAGAATATACCGGAGCCGGGGGCAGAGCCCATAAGGGATTGCCCATCGAAGTGGCGGTGGAGACTTCGGTGTTCTCTCGTGTCGGGGTGGACCGGGTGGTTCGGTATGCCTATCAATTGGCGCAAAGCCGGAACAAACGACTAATCAGCGCCACCAAGTCCAACGCCCAGCAGCATACCCTGACCTTCTGGGATGAAATTGTCGAGGAAGTGGGGAAGGAGTTCCCAGACGTAACAACTGAACGGATGCTGATTGATGCATTGACCGCCCGGTTTGTCTTGCGGCCGGAATCGCTGGACGTGGTGGTGGCGTCCAATTTGTTCGGAGATATTCTCACGGACCTTGGAGCCGCGATCTGCGGCAGCATGGGTATTGCGCCCAGCGGGAACATCAATCCGGAGAAGGAGTCCCCTTCCATGTTTGAACCGGTTCACGGGTCGGCTCCGGAAATCGCCGGGAAGGGGATCGCTAATCCCATCGCCATGATCTGGTGCGGCGGAATGATGCTTGAGCACCTGGGGCAACCGGAAGCCGCCGATCTTCTTGACCGCGCAATTCGGGATGTGACTTCCAGCCGGGGCGTCTTTACACCAGATCTCGGGGGGAGATCGAAGACAACAGACGTCACCGATGCCGTGATCGCTTCTCTGCGAAAATTGGCGGATTAAGCGTCCTGGGCCATGTCGATTTCCATCTTCTGCAAAAGAGGAAGATGGAGAGTTCGCTGAAGGTGATTCTCCTGTAGGAAACGATTCTCATGTCGTATATTACGACCTCTATGCATCCCTGAATACCAGATGACAAATCGAATGCGTTCCGCCGGGAGGGAGATATCTATGGACAGACGGCATTTTTTGCAATTGATGGGAATCGGAACCTTCGGCATGTTCAGTGGTTCCGGCTCTGTCCAATCTGCAGCATCAGAGCATTCTTCCCGAAAAGAATCTGTTCAATCCGTTCGGGGAAATACCGGGTCCATCGATCGGAAGGCTCTGGTCACCCGGTATCATCCGACAGTCCATGACTTTGATCCCCTTTCGCCCTTCACCGTGGGCAACGGTGAATTTGCATTTACGACGGATGTGACGGGATTGCAGAGCTTCCCGGAGTTTTACGAGGAGGAGTTCCCTCTGTGCACCCAAGCTCACTGGGGATGGCACTCATTTCCCAATCCAGATGGGTATTATCTGGAGCAGACGTTCAGAGAATACGAGACGTATGGCCGACAGGTAAGCTATGCATCCGATACGTCCAATAAGGCGGCGGAGTGGTTGCGATCCAACCAGCATCGCCTGCATCTGGGGGAGATCGGGTTTCACCTAACCGGCCGTAATGGTTCAACAGTGCAGATTGGTGACCTCAGGCAGATCGAGCAGACACTTCATCTCTGGGAAGGAATACTCCGAAGTGCATTTGAGGTAAACAATAAGATGGTCGAGGTCGAAACCTGCTGTCATCCGGAGATGGATCAGATTGCAGTCCGGGTTCGTTCCTCCGCGCTGAACGAGGGACAGGTGGGCATCCGGTTTCGCTTTCCGTATGGATCCTCTTCCTGGGGAAAACAGACCGCGGATTGGGACAGCCCGGAGAAGCATCTGTCAAGGTTGCTGACGCGCACAGCAAATTCCGCAGTGATCAGGCGCAGACTGGATGGCACACACTATTATGTTCTCATTCGATGGGAAGGAAGGGCAGACTTCTCGCAAGATGGTGAGCACCTGTTTTCTCTGAAAAACACAGAAAGCGAGACACTCGAGTTCACCTGCCGGTTTTCGCTGGAGCTGGAGAGTGGAATTTCGGAGAACGCCGGGGAGACGTTTCAGGCCGTCAGGGATCACTGGGATAAATTCTGGCAGAATGGTGGCGCAATTGATCTGTCAGCGAGCGGGGATTCGGGTGCGGTGGAACTGGAGCGGCGGGTTGTGCTGTCTCAATATCTGACTGCCGTGCAGTGTGCCGGGTCTCAGCCACCTCAGGAAACGGGACTGACATTCAACAGCTGGCACGGCAAATTTCATCTGGAGATGCACTGGTGGCATGGAGTGCATTTTGTCCTCTGGGGGAGGCCGCGATTGTTTGAACGCAGTCTGGACTGGTACTGGTCAATAATGTCTCTGGCAAGAGAAAAGGCCATGCGTCAGGGCTACGACGGGGTTCGCTGGCCGAAGATGGTGGGTCCCGAGGGCAGGGAAAGCCCATCCGGAGTGGGCGTGTTTCTCATCTGGCAGCAGCCGCATCCCATATATTATGCAGAACTCCTGTATCGGTATTACAACGATCCGGCTATTCTGCAGCAGTATAAGAATCTCGTCTTTCAGACGGCGGAGTTTATGGCTTCCTATGCGGTGCGGGAAAACAGAACCGGCCGGTATGTACTTGGTCCCCCACTCATCCCGGCCCAGGAGATCTATCCGCCGGAGTCCACCATCAATCCGGCGTTTGAGGTGGCCTACTGGAGGTACGGGCTGGCGACGGCTCAAAAGTGGCGGGAGCGACTGGGAATGGCCCGATCGGATCGCTGGGAGCGTGTGCTTCAACATTTACCGGATCTGCCGCTTAAGAGTGGACTCTATCAGAATGCGGAGAACGCTCTGAACACCTTTGATGATCCGAAACAGCGCAGGGATCATCCTACACTTTTGGCTTCGTACGGGATACTTCCGGGGAATGAGGTTGATCCGGAGACGATGCGGCTCACCCTGCAGCAGGTGATGCAATCCTGGAACTGGGAGAGCACCTGGGGCTGGGATTATCCCATGATCGCCATGACCGCCGCCCGGGTCGGAGAACCGGACCTGGCCATCGAGGCGCTGCTGCTGGATGCGCAGAAAAACCGGGATCTGGTGAACGGGCATAATTACCAGGATGAGAGGTTACCGATTTATCTGCCGGGGAACGGCGGGTTATTAACTGCCGCTGCCATGATGGCTGCCGGCTGGGAAGGGGCGCCGGATATCCGGGCACCCGGTTTTCCGCAGGATGGCTCGTGGAGTGTGAAATATGAAAACTTGATGCTCATGCCGTAACTGTCGCAGAGAAGCATCCTGTCGGGGGTATGCACAATAATGAAAGTCACACAGGTATTATTTATACTGGGAACATTCAGGGGATAGTGAACCCGAAAGTCAATACCCAAAGGCCAGTGACGGAAAGCCAAATCAACCTGCCGGAGGTTCTATGAAGTCGAATTGGTGGAAAGTGATAATACCGCTTTTTGTCTGGTTCGTCATAGTACTTCTCCCGGCTCCGGTGGGACTGAGCCCCGAGGCCTGGCACTATGCGGGGCTCTTCACCGCGGTCATTATTGGATTGATATTGGAGCCCATTCCAGCCGCAGCTGTCGGATTCATCGGTGTGACCCTGATAATGGTTCTGGGGTACGTTGCTCCGACTCCGGGTGAATCCATCCGCTGGGGATTGAGCGGCTTTTCCAACACCACAGTCTGGCTGATTTTTGGGGCCTTTATCTTATCCGAGGGATACCAGAAGAGCGGTCTGGGACGCCGGATCGCCCTGTATTTGGTGAAGCTGCTCGGGAAACGAACCCTCGGATTGGGCTATGCTGTGGCCCTGGCGGATCTGGCGCTGGCTCCTGCCACGCCTTCCAATACCGCCCGGAGTGCCGGGACTATCTATCCGATTATCAGTAATATTCCGGGACTGTTCGGGTCCGAACCGGGACCGACGGCCGGCAGAATCGGTTCCTATATTATGTGGACCGCCTTTGCCACCACGGCAGTGACCAGTTCTCTGTTTCTCACCGCACTGGCGCCCAATCCGCTGGCTCTCTCGTTTGTTCAAGACATTGCGGCTGTCGACATCTCCTGGGGACAGTGGTTCCTGGGATTTCTGCCCATGGGAGTTCTGCTGTTCGGGAGTCTGCCGTTTCTTGTGTATATCCTGTATCCTCCGGAGATAAAAATGAGCAGGGAAGTTCCGGAGTGGGCAGCCGGGGAGTTGGAAAAAATGGGATCCATCACTTTTAAAGAATCGGTGATGGCGACACTGGTAATCCTGGCGCTGATTCTGTGGATCTTCGGGGGCGGTCTTGTGCATACCACCGCTGTCGTGTGGGTTGTGATCTCACTGATGATCCTCACCGGCATTCTCGGCTGGGATGATATTCTGAACAACCGGACCGCCTGGAACATGCTGGTCTGGTTTGCCACCCTGGTAGCGCTGGCGGCCGGGTTAAAGCAGGTCGGGTTTCTGGAATGGGCGGCAGAAAATGTGGCCACGGTTCTGGGAGGGTTTTCACCGCTGGTGATTATGACAGGATTAATCGTCTTCTTCTTCCTGATCCATTATTTCTTTGCCAGTCTGACCGCTCACACCACTGCCATCATGCCGGTGCTGCTGACGGTTGGCATAGCGATTCCGGGCATTCCCAGGGTACCATTTGTATTGTTATTGTGTTATGCTATCGGGTTGATGGGAGCGCTTACACCGTATGCCACCGGACCGGGTCCGGTGTATTACGGCAGCGGTTATATATCACGGACCGATTTCTGGCGACTGGGCCTGATCTTCGGGATGATTTTTCTGGCGGTTCTCCTGGGCATCGGAATTCCGTATTTAACCTATGTGATGTAAAGTGATATTCTGTGTGTGCTGGATTAATCAGAGTTATGATTGGATAAAGTTCTTTTCATGGATTGCATGAAAGTTGATTAAACCAATGGAAATGAATTGATGATGATTTATTCGTCTTGTAGTAAGAAACAGCAACTGAAAACGATGTGTTTCCGGATGGCCCTTCTGCTGTTAGCAGGATTTGTGGTCGGCTGCGGAGCACCGAGTGGAACAAGCGAGCCGTTCGTATTAAGCAACGACGGCGGCTGGTGCTGGTTCGAAGATCCCCGGGCGATTATGCACGACGGGAAATTGGTTGTCGGAACGGTTGCCATGGGACGGTTCGATTCGCTTCGCACAGGAGACATCGAGGCGATTATCTATGATATGGATTCGGAAGAGATCACCCGGGTGGAACTGTCCGACCGGCTGCAGCCGGACGACCATGACTCCCCGGTGTTCCTGGTGCGTCCCGACGGCCGGTATCTGACGTTGTTCGCCAGACACGGCAATGAAAATCGCTTCTATTACCGGATTTCCGAACCTGGCGATCCCACGCAATGGGGAGAAATTCACCAGTATATTCCCAGTGAATCCACGCGGCTGACCTATTCGAACATCCATATGCTGTCTGAAGAGAATAACCGAATCTACAACTTCTTCCGGGGGCTGGATAATAGTTATAAACCCTCCTATGTTTTTTCCGAAGATGCGGGTGATTCCTGGATGACCGGACACGTGTATATACAGGTGCCTGCAGAACAACGTCATCGTCCCTATGTCCGCTATGCTTCAAATGGTACAGACGAAGTGCACATGCTCTATACCGAAGGTCATCCCCGGGTGTATGACAACAGTATCTATCATATCTATTACAAAGACGGCATACTGCACCGGAGCGATGGTACCCCGATCCGGAGCCTCGAAGAGGGATTGAACCGTCCGGAAGAAGGCACAAGAATTTTCCAGGGCGATTCAAATCATGTGGCCTGGACAGTGGATGTGGAGCTGGATGAGAGTGGATACCCGTACGCGGCGTATTCTGTTCAGGTGGGATCCGCCGGATTACCGTATGGTCAGGGCGGCGAGGATATCCGGTACCGGTATGCCCGGTGGGATGGCAGCCAGTGGCAGGAGTATCCCCTGGCCTTTGCCGGGACCAGACTGTATGCCGGGGAAGATGATTACAGCGGACTGGTGGCCCTGGATCCGGATAATCCGGACGTGCTCTTCATTTCCACCGATGCGGATCCCGTGACAGGCGAGCCGTTAATCAGCAAGGCGGATGGTCAGCGACACTACGAGATATACAAAGGTGTGACCAGTGATAAAGGAGCCAACTGGCAATGGACACCTATTACACAGAATTCTTCGGAGGACAACCTGCGGCCGATCGTCCCGGAATGGACTACAGAGCAAATATTCCTCCTCTGGCTGCGGGGGGAATACCGGGCTTATACCGATTATTCGCTGGAAGTGGTGGGGAGAATCTTCGAGAACTGAAAAGGGAGCCACGAAGATACGCGAATGAACACGAATACTGCAGAACAACAAAAAAATAAATATGACTATAAAGATAACTCTGCCTGGGATCGCCACTCTCTGGGGACGCTCCACCCTAGATGGAAACCAGTGCGTCCAATCTGGGGATCCCTACGCTCCTTCCCGCTCAGGACATCAACGGAATGAACGGAATAATTGACTGAGACCACTTAATAGCCATAAATATAGAGTTGAGGGAGAAAAGAGTAAATGAAGCGGGCATCACTACTCATTGTGTTCATTTTAGTGAGTTCTTTATCTGTTCAGACCAATGATGAGCCGCTGGTACCGTACCGGGCTTGGCAGTTTCACGAGATGGATGTGCCGTATGTGCAAAAAACTTTTTTAAAAACAGAGCGAGGGATTTCATTTGAAAGAATAGTGGTGGCATTGCAGGAAGGAGACCTTCTTGATGTTCTTGAACATCCGAACAGTGAGAAGTATGCGGGACAAAGACTCTATGTGCTGAATATTGATAATTAGGCCTGGATTGTGCCTTTCAGGGATAGCGGAGATTTCCGGATATGGATTGCGGCCTTTCCGAGCAGGAAATACACTAACATCTATTTAAAAGAAGAAGGATTATGGCATCAGTTTGTATTGGAATGGAAAAATATACCACTTTTTCCGATACAATATCAATGTAAAGTGTGTATACTCCGTAATACGCTTCGGACCAATGAAAACATTGCTATTTCATGTGTTTCCCAGGGAATTTTACATTGGATATTGGTGGGGTTGTTCGTAGTTTAAAAATGAACTGAATGATTTCCATGTATCACAATTCGGAAGTTGAAGAGTGTGCCGGTGTTTCATCCGGCGAGTGTAGATCGTACCGGAAGCGCGATTTCATGTAGAGCAGTAGAAAAGAACCCTCATTATCATACAACAGATGTTTACTAATTACGAATGAAGGGCAGTGCCAGAAATTTAATGATGTTCTGAGTCCGTCCAGAAAGGAGTGACGCTATGTCCACAGTATCTTATGGCATTTCACGGCGTGAATTTCTATCACGATGTATGAAAACAGGTTCGGGGCTGGCAGTCTCCGGGGCATTCTTCGCAGGTCCGGCAATCGTTTCTGCCGGAACGGTATTGGGAGCCAATGACCAGATCACCATGGCCGTGGCCGGAATTCACGGACAGGGATCCAGCCATTTTACCCATTTCAGCATGATTAACGGAGTCCGGGTCAAAACCATCTGTGAGGTGGATGAACGCCTGTACAAAGAAAAAGGCAAGTGGGCGGAGGATCTCACCGGACAGTCCGTGCAGTTCGAACCGGATATCCGGACGGTCCTGGACGACCCGGACATCGACGCCATTTCCGTTGCCACACCCAATCACTGGCATTCCCTGATGACTGTCTGGGGATGTCAGGCCGGGAAGGATGTGTACGTGGAAAAGCCGATTTCCCATAACGTCTGGGAGGGTCGACGGGCAGTGGAAGCGGCACGCCGGTATCAGCGGGTTGTGGCGGCCGGCACCCAGTACCGCACCTATCCCCATATCGTGGAAGCCATGAAATTGCTGCACAAAGGGGTAATTGGCGATGTGTATATGGCGAAGGGGCTGTGTTATAAACCCCGGGAAAGTATCGGCAAGCAAGTGGATACCAGGGCGCCGGAAGGTCTCCATTACGATCTCTGGCTGGGCCCGGCTCCGCTGCAGCCGTTTAACCCAAACTATGTACACTATAACTGGCACTGGTTCTGGGATTTCGGAAACGGCGATATCGGGAATCAGGGGGTCCACGAAATGGACCTGGCCCGGTGGGGGTTGGATAAAAAATCGCTGCCTGCCAAAATTTATTCCGATGGCGGGTACTATGCCTTTGATTCGGATCAGCAGACTCCGAACACCCAGCATGCCACCTTCAAATGGGATGATGGAAAAATCCTGCAGTTTGAAGTGCGGGGATTGTATACCAACGGTGACGACGACATCCGCATCGGAAATCTGTACTACGGCACCGAAGGCTGGATGCATCTGGATCAGCAGGGATACAGCACCTATCTGGGACGGAACAACGAACCGGGTCCCAGCGGAAAACCGGTGGTGAAGAAAGGCGTTACGGCTATCGGCGGACCGGCGGGATTCGAGGAAGGAGCGGAGGTGGCATCCTCTCGGTTGATGCACCGGATCAATTTCATCGAAGCGGTGCGAGCCGGAGATCCTTCCCAGCTGAATGCGGATATCTTAACCGGGCACATCAGCTCTTCGCTGTGCCATCTTGCCAACATTTCCTGCCGGGTGGGACGGAACCTGGAATTCGATCCCTACACGGAACGGTTCGTGAACGATGACCAGGCGAATGGCTATCTGAAGCGAGATTACCGCTATCCGTTCGTGGTGCCTGAATCGTTTGCATAGTTCCGCCAAATCTGACTATGGATTGCTGAAAGATCTAAAAACCGGATATTCCCATGGTGATAGTCTCTTTTATTGATTTCTCTGTCATCATGTTTTATTTACGGTAATCCGGTTTTTCGGTCTCTCCGCCAGAGGCGGATGTGCGTTACTTTTTATGAAATCTTCAGAATAAGCATGTGAAGGAGACAACTATGCAACGACGCGACTTTTTAAAAGCCTCCGGATTGGCAGCGCTTTCTCTCTCGATGTCTCCCGCCTTCGGAACCTCCGGAGCTGCTCCGCCCGGGATTTCCCAGGCGGGTGGAGGCAACCGGCCTATCGATGTGAAAGTCAATATTAAACCGATATGCTCCAGCCGGGTGCATCTCGAAGCGTACGAAGGCCCCTGTCGCTGGGGAGAAGCAGGAGAACCCGAGGATATCGGTGAACGGGCGGCCTGGGATCACGGCCGGCCGTTAGACGCGCTGACAAGAGAGGCGGAGCTGGAGGACGCGAAACAGAGTTGTGACCGGTTTGTGCGCTCCATCGAAGAGAATCTGACTGACGAAGGACACATGCTGGATCCGGCATTCATCACGTTTCACGAGGGGGATGTGATTTCGGATGCAGACTGGAAAAAACTGGAAGCGGATCTTGATCAGACCGATGTTTTTCTCATCACCTACCGGGTACCGGGCATCGAAAAATATAAAAAGCCGGTGATGATGCTGGGGGAAGGGATTACCAATGTGGATATCGCAGCCTATATGCGCAGTCTGGGACTGGAAGGATATGCGCCGTATGATTGGGAAGAGCTCAATCAGCTGGTTCGGCTGCTCCAGGTGCGGAAAGCCGTGCAGCACACCCGTCTGCTGGTGGTGAGCGATCGCGCCGACCAATTGCCGTATGGGGTGTACAGCGTGTGCAGTCTGGAGTCTATGAAGACCAGATTTGGAATGGACTCCACGGTCGTGTCTTACGAAGAGTTTTTCAATGAAATGCCCCGGATCAGTGGTGATTCCCGGGAAAAATCAGCGATTGAAAACCTTACACGGAGTCTGGTCAATAATGCCAGAAATGTGCATATGGATCAGAACTACATTCGAAACGATGTGACCTTCTACCGGACAGTCCGCCGGCTCATGGAGAAATATGGTTGCAGCGCCTTCACCATTCGATGCTTTGAATTGTGCGGCTCCCGGATCCCGGCCCGCAAAAATTTTGTCCCCTGCCTCACCCATAGTCTCCTGAAGGACGCCGGCGTTCCCTCCGGCTGTGAAGGCGACACCAATGCGCTGCTGGCTATGATGATAGCGATGTATGTCTCGAAGAAATCAGCGTATATGGGCAACCCCACTTTTGATCGGGAAAAAGATATCGTACGAATTCACCATGATGTTCCTGGCCTGAAAATGCGAGGTTTTCAGACCCCGGACCTGGAATACGAATTGCGCAGCTTCACCTCCGGCGGATGGGGGACGACCGTACGCTACGATTTTTCACTGGACGCGGGACAGACTGTCACCCTGGCCCGGTTTGATCCGACGGCTGCCAAACTGCTGATATCCGCAGGGATCATCATCGAAGGATTCGGTGTCAATAAAGTGGGATGCAGCATGGGCGTTCATATCAAGGTGCCCAATGCTGCGGACTTCTTCGAGAAACAGAAAATCACCGGGCATCATCTGGCTATGGTATACAGTGATATCACCGGAGAATTGAAAGCAGCAGGAGAGATCATGAATTTTGAGGTCATGGAGATCACCTGATCTGGGTCGGGGAATATGTTCACCGGGATAAGTTTTCCGGAAATGATTGATATGTTTGTTCAACATACACAAGTTCGTGCATTGGTTGTCGTTGGGAAACAGAGAGGTTGGCTTGTACAGCACCATCATATACAGAAACGCAGCCGGCTTGACTCAGTCCTGCAGTTTCATTCACAGGAGGTTCAAAAATGAAGTGGACACTGAACTATCTTCTCATTTTGATGATAGGACTATTCAGTATTTCACAGATTTCAGTTGCCCAGGAACATAAACTCATCTATGCGGATGACGGCTCGGGAATTCCGGGGTACAAGGATACGCCCATCCAGCCCTGGAGCGGATATCACGTGCATGATCCGGATCGTCCGGCTCCGGAAAAAATCACTCCGGGCCAGCCTGGCAGGCAGGAGCAGGCGTGGACGGCACCTTCCGATGCTATTGTGCTCTTTGACGGCACCGATTTATCCCGCTGGGAGCCTTCCGAGTGGCAAATCGAGAACGGCGAGCTGATTGCCACGGAAGGTGTTCTGCGGACCAGACAGGCATTCGGTGATATGCAGCTGCACCTGGAGTGGCAAACACCGGATCCTCCCCAGGGGGATAAATTCAACCGGGGGAATAACGGGGTGAATCTCATGGGATTATTTGAGATCCAGATCTTCGATTCCTATACGGAGAAGTTGTATCCGGACGGGCAGGCGGCTTCAGTGTATGCTCAGACGCCGCCGCTGGCGAATGCCTGCCGGGAACCGGGGGCATGGCAGTCCTACGACATCATTTTTTCCGCGCCTGTTTACAAATTCGGGAAACTCATCGAACCGGCCAGGGTGACGGTGCTGCATAATGGCGTGCTGGTGCATCACAACCAGAAGATCTACGGGGAAACGGGGCATCGGATATTGCCGTATTACAGAACCCGCGTAGAAAAAGGTCCGCTGGAGTTGTTGGCGCACCACAATCCGGTGCGGTTTCGGAATATCTGGGTCCGGCCATTGGGAGGAAATTGACAAAATAGCACACGGATGAACACAGAAAAAACAAGCCTGCCCCGATACGTCGGGGATGACCGCGGATTGCAGGACAGAAACGAGAGGAAAGAGAGAAAAGAGGAAAGAGTGCCCCGCCCTATCCCCCTTGGATACGTAAAGTTGGGGGCGGAAACTGTAGAGCGACATGATATCTCGTTCGGGAGGGGGGATCAGTTGCCAGTGGGCAATTGGCAGTTGGCAAAAGGCGATAGACGGTGGGCAGCCGTATTGTCTCGGATGCCGATATGGTAGGATGGGTATTAGCCCCGGAGGAACCGGATGCTCCGGCAAAAAAACCTGTCACCTCCCCTGCTCCAGCGGACCGGAATGTTTTACTCTGTTAATAGTCATATACAGGAAAGCCATATTGGTAGCTTCTTATATAGAATTGTAAGGAAAGGTTGTAAATCAGCTAAGATGATTTTAGAGGACAAACATGTGAGGATGCAAAAAATCGTACACTCTATGGTAGTGCTTGTCTCGGTTTTATTTTTCTGGATGAGTCCGTTGCCAGCCCAAACAAAGGCATTCCCGACGGCGGAGGGATTCGGCGCCTGGTCGAAGGGAGGACGCGGCGGACAGGTCCTGTTCGTTACCAATCTGAACGATGATGGACCGGGAAGCCTGCGGTCAGCCGTTGAGAGCCCCGGACCCCGGATTGTTGTTTTCCGGGTTTCCGGTGTTATCGAGCTGGAATCACCACTGGTGATAACCGAGCCGTATCTCACGATTGCGGGGCAGACAGCCCCCGGAGATGGCATCTGTATTAAAAATTATGGAACCACGGTTCGGAATACCCATGATGTGATAATTCGGTATATGCGGTTCCGTCCCGGCGATGTGGAGGGCCGGGAACTGGATGCGCTCTCGGTGTATCAATCCCGGCACGTTATCATAGACCACTGTTCAGCCAGCTGGGGAACCGACGAGACCCTCTCTGTGACCGGGGAAGGCACGGACAGCATAACCGTCCAGTGGTGCATCATCTCGGAGAGTCTGAATAACTCAGTTCACAGCAAGGGGGAGCACGGCTATGGATCTCTGCTCCGCGTGGACGGCAACCTGACCTTTCATCACAACCTGTACGCGCACCATAAGAGCCGGAATCCCAGGCCCGGGACCTATGGCGATATGAATCGGGGCTGCTTCCTGTATTTCCGGAATAATGTTATTTACGATTGGGGGACCCGGGCCGGATACAGTGCGGAGGACAAGGCCACTGTCAATTACGTGGCGAATTACCTGAAACCAGGGCCGTCCACCGAAGAGGAGCGGGAAGCCTATGCTTTTTCCATCGGGGGTTCGGCCACCAGCCTGTTTGTAGACGATAATTACCTAGAAGGATATCCCGGCAAGGCCCGGGACAACTGGCAGTTGATCTGGATACCAGGTGACCTGACAGAAGCTGACGTGCGCCTTCCTGTTCCTTTGACGGCCGCACCTGTGCACACCGACCCGGCCGGAACAGCGTATCGGCAGGTCCTGGCTGAGGCCGGGGCAACATTACCGCAGCGGGATCCCGTTGATGTACGGGTCGTTCGACATGTGCAGACCGGAACCGGTGAAATCATCGATTCTCAGAGAGAAGTGGGCAGCTGGCCCGATTATCGCACTCAAGAACCACCCATGGATTCCGATGCAGACGGCATGCCGGACGAATGGGAGCGGAAACATAACCTCGATGCCCGAGATCCCGGAGATAGCCGTCAGGACCAGGACGATGACGGTTATACGAATATTGAAGAATATCTTAACGGCACGGATCCCAGAAGATAATCAGGGGGAAGTCAGCGGACATGAACGCCGGAGGCCATGCAGCCTGTTGATCGGTATTCATCTGATTCTTAACATGAAACCAGGAAATAAAAGATGAACATCAACAGGCAGAAACAAGGAGGAGGAAACGATGTCTGAAACTACTCTCCAGGGTAAAAGAGTGGCAATTCTGGCAGCAGATCTCTACGAAGATCAGGAGCTCTGGTATCCATATTATCGGCTGCAGGAAGCGGGAGCTGACGTCATCCTGGTAGGTCCGGAGGCGAAGAAAACCTATGATTCCAAACATGGTTATCCGGTGACCACGGAGGAGGCTGCAGAAGATGTGATCCCGGAAGACCTTGATGGCATTGTGATTCCTGGTGGTTATGCACCGGATAAACTGCGCCGCTCCAAGGCTGTGCTGGATCTGGTTCGGGGTATCAATGAGCGAGGCGGAATGGTCGCTGCCATCTGCCACGCCGGATGGGTGCCGATTTCCGCCGGAATCATGAACGGCAAAACAGCCACCTGTTTCTATGCCATCAAAGATGATCTCGTGAATGCCGGCGCGGAGTATGTTGACGAACCGGTGGTGGTCGATGGGAACTTGATTACCTCCCGTACACCGGATGATCTGCCGTATTTCATGCCAGCCATCATCGAAACGCTGGCAGAAGTCGAAGAAGAGGTGCCGGCAGAATAAATACCATCTCCATTGCGTGACGATTCGGAGGGCATGCTGTCTCACAAAGACGACATGCCTTCATTTCTTTCGGCTGTCACAATCCTCACAGCCGGGCAGCAGCTCTGCACGCGATCCATCTATGGAATGATACACGATTGTTGCTTTCACTGAAACCGGTGAGTGTTTCACGGGTCCGACAGGAAGGCTCGGGCACTCAGCGCCCGTCTTTCATGATGACTACTCCCACCGGAGCATTAACTTGTTGTCCTCGGTTAATTCAGCACCAGTCCCCAGCTGTTTCCCTTCCCGGTTGAACATATCCTTCAGCCAGACAGCATCTTCCTCAGAAGCTTGCAGTACCCGGAATTTCTCCATACGAGTCGGGATCAATTGCAAGCGAACTAACTTTCCGGAGGCGGGATCGATCTCCGGGAAGTACATCAATCCCAGATCGTCCCGGTATTGTTCATATCCGCCAATACCTTCGTAGTCATTGATGAAGTCTCCGCAGCCATACAGGATGAGTTTGTTTTTATACACCTCAATTCCTTTGGGATGATGAGAAGAATGGCCGTGGACAATATCCACCCCCATCTCATCTATTAACTGATGCGCAAACCTCCGGTGCTCTTTCGGTATTTCGTAACCCCAGTTGCCGCCCCAGTGAACGGACACTATCACAATATCATCCAGATCCGAATGGTGTTGAATATTTTCCTGAACGGAATCTACCTCATCTTTGGAAAAATTCGGCAACAGGTTTACACCCGGTTGATCCGGGCCGGCAGCCCAGTTTGATGAGATACCGCTATGGCGTGTGCCATAGGAAAATATATGGAAGGTTGTATTTCCATCCCCGGTAAAGGTGGCCGGACGCTGAGCTTCTGCCAGATTTTCACCGGCTCCCGCGTGGCGAATGCCCGCTTCATCCAGAACTTGCAGGGTTTCATGGAGTCCGGCGTATCCCCAATCCAGGACATGATTGTTGGCCAGGGAGCAGAAATCGATTCCGGCACTGGTGAGGAGGGGGATATTTTTTGGGTGCATTCGATAATGGATACGCTTTCCCCTCCAGTGCTCATCACTGGTGGTAATCGCTGTCTCCAGATTGATTATTTTCAGATCCGGTTCCACCTGGCCAAAGATCCGGAGGGCGTCTCCCCAAACATACTCGAAACCGATAGAATCCGGCAAGGGACC
The DNA here is from genome assembly GCA_964413425.1 of uncultured bacterium. GTDB lineage: Bacteria > Fidelibacterota > JAANXI01 > JAANXI01 > JAANXI01 > DATFLS01. The sequence goes on along the minus strand of CAYPST010000019.1, from coordinate 1,601 downwards.
GTTCTTTTGCTCGGCAATCATCACATACTTGCGGGCGTTTTTGAGATAGGGCTCATAAATCCGGGGATCGTTGGAAAAGGGAAGCACCTGGTCGATTCCTCTTCCGGTCATGACGTCGCCGCACAGAAAAATGGTAATCACATTGCTCATAAGCATAACGTTTCGGGCTCGACCAGGGATGCTTTCTGCAAAAAACACAACCATTGATTGATGGTTCATCACTGCGATTTCTTATGTAGTTTACCACTCACCGGGCAGGGTGTCAAATACCTCGACCCGTTTCCTGGGAGGCCCGCGTCTCTGCTCGCCGCAAACGTCATGGATCGCGGGGCCGGTCGGTGATATCCAGAAGCGAAATGTATCAGAAAGCATCCCATCTCAGGCCGGGTGGAGATACTTCGACCGGTGGCTGGAACAATGGCGGCTGCGCCGGTCAATGTCCAGCCACCGCCTGGAGGTTCGTTCAGGTAATCCAATACATATGAACCACGATAAGCAATCCCAGTGATGCTATCGCCGTGGTCAAATGGATCCATCGTGTGGTCTGATATTGCTCAATTATGTCATGTTGACGTGACGCCCACAATACCAGATGCATACCGATAAAATTGTGAAAAACGATGGTGCCGTACACATCTCTGGTGAGAAAAAAGAAGGCGCTGGTGAGCAGACCGATAAGCGAAAGTTGTTGAATCATACGAACGCTGTTGAAGGGCGGACTGTGAGCAATATGATACACTCCGAAGAGCAGGGCAGCCACAAGTCCGGCAAGGACAGTAGGAAGGGGCAGACCAAGCCGATGAAACATGGCTTCGGCATAGGAACCGATGAGTGCCCAGCAGATCAGGATCTCCGCCACTGCAATAGGCAGAGCCCGGAAGAAGCCGTTCAGCAGAACCACAAATGTTCTTGCTGGCGGGTTTTGCAGGAAATGGAGAAGGAGGCCCAGTGTGAATCCTATGGCAACGGCTACCAGCGTTTGCTGCAGGTTTGCAAAACCGGCAATCTGCTCGGTAATGATTCCGTGATTGATATGTGAACGAAGTAACCATCCGGCGAACACCGTTCCGATAATAAGGTTTACAACAATATTATAGAATACATTCTTCCCGACTGCTTTGGGACGGAACAGCGTCCGGAACATTCCTTCCAACCGGAATGTCACCAGCATCCAGAGAACATATAACGCCACAACGCTGGTGAAAATGACCTGAAAGCTTGAACTTTTCATCAGATTAGCAGAATTGTCCACTATCTCTTAATTTCGCAAGAAGCCGTCCTGATAAAATAGATGGAAATCTTCCGGGAAGAAAGGAAGATATACCTGCATGATGGTCGAACCAGATATCCGGACAAGGGGTCGGATTATGGCAAATTTTGGGTTGCAGAGGCCCCGCAGACCTGATAATATCTACCATCATTAGTTGAATAGAACTGCTTCCGGGAATTTACGATTAATTCAGTTTGAGACCACTATATCCCGAGAGGGAGCCCGGTGGGAGAAACCACTGCCTGCCCCGACACGTCGGGGAATTATCACTGATGAAATGAGTCTGTTTAGAAAACGCCTCGCCCCGAAGGGATGCTCCGAAGTCCCAGAA
>CAYPST010000018.1:0-56665 GCA_964413425.1 uncultured bacterium | reverse complement strand
CCGTCGGCATACGTGTTCACCTCCCCGAAAACGGCGTCGGGACGTTCCGCACCCAGTCGGTGAAAACACACATTTTCTCAGTCGGGGTTCTACCGAAGTATCCCAAAGATCCCTTAGGGACAGCGGTACTTCGCTGTCCCAGAGGGCCCCCAGTGGGGCACTGGTATCGCTCAACTTAGGTATAATATTGTTCAGTCTGTCCCGTCAAAGCCGTTACAACGGCTTGCTGGTAAGTATGGGATTCCTTCCCCACACTTCAGCCGTTCAGGGACTTTTACTGAGCAGGTTAAATAGCTATATTATTTTATGTACTCTGTGTATATCTGTGGTGGTTGTCGTCGTCTGATGATTCACACAAAAAGGGAAGGGAGTCTGCAGTGCATATCAGTTCAACAAAGCACTGATAATTTGCAGGAGAAATCCGAAGGTAAACAACACAATGCCGATGGTGGCAAATCGTGATTCTTTGATTTCATCCCGGACATGCGGCAATTGCATATTTTTTTTGTCCCTGTCGTCTGCCATCCGGGACACCCCGATCCTGAGGGCCTGGTTCCTCGAGATTCTAAGACCAAGCGCCAGCACCACTCCCCCAATGAGCGCAATGAAGAGTCCTGCAATATCCAGCCATTTTATTATCATCATCAAAAATCTTGTTTTCAATGAAGCGCTTTGAATTCGTCAAGACGGTGAAAACAAATTCTCATCTCTTATATCCGCCCCATCGGCGGCTGTACTCCAGTCATTCGACTCGTAGCGCAGCCCCGCTATGTTTGCCGGTGTTCCATGTAAATCCGCAACGTGACAATTGCCGATGAAGGCACGTTCCAGGATTGAGCGTTTGAATATTGCCCCCCGCATATCGGTCTCATGGAAATAGGCCTTCAATAAATTAGCACCGGTAAAATCCGAGTTGCGCAGTGTACAGCGGCTGAATGAGACGCGGAGCGCATTGGCTTTTCGCAATATGGCACCTGAGAGGTTGCAATCTCGTAAGTGTGCCTTGACCAATTTCACGTTTGTAAATTTCGATTCATGGAAGCTACAATCATACGAGTTCATAGCAGAGAGATTTGCCTTCGTAAAATTTACTTTGTCCAGGTGGGAATCTGTTATCGACGCATCGATCATAATCGCGTTCGCGAGGGAGGCATACGAGAGGTTCACGCTTTGAAACGTCGTCCGTTCAAGATTGGTCTGGCTCAGATCCGTATGCCGGAGGTTCACATCAACGAATTCAGCGTCTGCCAGCACCAGTCCTGTTAAATCGAAATGAGCGATATCAACCTGATGTAACACGAGACGCTCGCCACCTTCCTGGTCCTTCATCCAGCGAAGATGTTGTTCATGCAGAAATTTGAATCGCTCCTCGTTCAGTTCTTGCTTCAACTGCGAACTCACTTCTCTTCTACCTGTTCTCCGACCTTTTCGCCGGTTACGCCAGCGCCTACCGCGGTAGCGGAGGCACCTCCGGGTACGAATGTAATATTACCCACATTTTTGGTCCCCGGAAGCATGGCATTCACCCGCAGCCGGACCTGGGAAGCCTGGGCAGGATTCATGGACGTCAGGTCGGCGAGGATATTTTCTCCTCCTTTCGCCAGATTGATGATCTCCTGGGCAGCATCCCGGGCTCCCAGTTTCGGATCCACCCATTTATGATCCCACACTCTCCCGGCACCGTCGATGAAATCATCACCGCCACTGGTGGCCCGGCGAACGGGCTTGGAGAGCGCTCCTTGTTGCTCTGCCTTCAGCGCGGCCTTTGCTTCATTGACCCGATAGTTACCAATTTCCTTGTCAAATGCAAGCTCTTTTCTCCGGCCGGTGGGATCCGCATTCAGCCAATCCAGATCCTCTTTGGGCAGGGTCTTCTTGCCCGCGTTGATTTCATCATCCAGCTTCTTAATACCCTCCTCGATTTCTTTCGCCCGTGCCTTCTCCGCCCGCTTCGCCTTGAGGGCTTCCAGCTTCTCTGCTTTGGTTTTGGGTTTTTTCTTGAAGAGCCCTCGTACGCGCGCAATCAAGCCCCGGGCAAACCGGACGGCAATGGCACCGATCAAGAACATTACTCCAATGATGGCAAGAGTAAGCCCACTATTCGCAATTTGTTCATAATCCTCTTCCTGTTCCTCCTCCGTCTGGTCTGTGAACACCAGATCGAATCCGGCCTTTCCAATACTCACCGTCTCCGCGGCCAGGACGGAGAAAACCAGGTACTCACCGACCACCAGTGCAAATTTTGCCCCGGCGGCGGCGCCCGGAATGGCGCCCGCGCCTCCGAAAAAGGCCCCGATAATGGCCCCGACCAGCACAGACGCAATGAAGAACCACCCATATAAGCGACCGAGCAGGGCGTTGACCGTGCGCCAGATTGCCAGCAGATCATCCAGTGCGCCGCTGAAATCCAGATCCCAGAGTTTCCCGGCTGAGGATTTCAACAAACTCCATACTGTTTTCATGTCCTCCCACACACCGGGCCACGGCCAGAGCAAATCCCAGGCCGCCTCTTTAATGACCTGCCACCAGTTGCCGGCCAGATAGGCGAGTTTGGGTTCCAGATGTCGCCAGATACCATCCAGATGCTCTTTCAGCGGATCACTGAACGTAATGGCTCCCCTGGCAATCTCCCGGGCTTTGTCGGGAATCTTTGCCACCATGCCTCCCAGGGACATTCTGATTCCGTCGAATATGAGGCCCGGATTCTGCATCAGTTTCCAGGCCCCGTGGAGAAAGGCGCGAACACTGTCTAACTTCTGAATCCCCTCGGTAAGTAAACTGTATCCCGGAATCATCATGAGACAGGGATGCCTCGCCACCCGCAAAATTGTGTCTAATGTCCCGGGCGACCCTTCGGTGGGTTCCGGTATTCCCAGCAGCGATGATACAGAAGTGACTCTTAAATTCACGATATTCCATACGGAACGGCCTGTGGCTTTCGCGCATTCCCAGGCTCGCTTCCCGAAGGTAGCGAGCTGACCCCCGGCCCACTTTGCCCCTTCACCAACCTTTTCACCCACCCACTTCGCGCCTTCCCATGCGGATTCGGCCACTCCGACAGCTTTCTCACCCACCCAAGCCCCGGCTTCACCAATCGAACTCCCCACGGATTTCACTCCGCTCCAGATATCCCCTAACAGCCCCCGCTGGATTACACCCCGCTCAGATCGGTGCAGTTGCCCTGCCGGACTCCTGCCAGGACTCATATCCGAATTTTGGTGTACCACATGAGTCAATTCGTGCGCCAATAACTTCTGGCCTCCCGGTGAGTCCGGGGCATACTCACCTGCGCCAAAGACAATATCCCGGCCGGTGGTGAACGCCCGGGCATGTACCTGCTTTGCCATCGCATCAGCCTGCGGTCCTTTATGAATCCGGACCTGGCTGAAGTCCGCCCCAAACCTGGGTTCGAAAAAACTCCGATCGGATTCGGGTAATGGTTCTCCGCCACGACGCAGCCCATACAGTTGCTGCTCAAAATTCCGGGCCGGGGACTGTACTCCGCCGGTTTTCGAGCTGCCCTGAATCAGGGCTCCTTCCTCCGGACGACGACGCCGTTCATCATCCGCAGTTTCCTGCCACTGCAGGAGAGTGCCATTGCGCCTCGGTTTATCCCGGAGAAATTCGCGATCCTCGGGGCGCTTGCGCAGCTCGTCCTCATTCGCCCTCTGGATGTGAATGCGGTCAGGGAGCGCGTGAGTTCCGTCCAGAGAATCATGTGGCTGCAGAATCTGTTCTGCTATCCGGTCGGCTTCTCGTTCATACGGATCACCGGGCTGGCTGATCCGGAGCTTGGTCTGAATAATTCGGTAGACTCTCCGGTTACCGATAGCCCGCTGCAGCCACAGCAGGTTGGGCGTGTTTAAAGAAATATCGTCAGGGCTATCGGATCCGGAAATTCCAAGGAGCTGCGGCGCAAGGCCTGCCTCCTGCTCTGATGAAGGCCGGATTTTTTCAGTGGTTTGTTCTGGAAGTGCCGAATCAGGAGTATCTTGTTCATGTATTTGCAGGCTTTGGTCGCCCATCTATACACATTTCATTGTCTTTTAAAAATTTTATCCACATCATGCTGCTTCAGTGATCACATCCGCTTCTGTATGGAAATACCACGCCGGCGAACTGATGGTCAAAAACCGAGTATCATCAGGGAGTTCCTTCGTAACTCCACGTGATGGTCACTCCTCCGTGGTCCTCAACATAAATTTCGTTCTGCATATTAGACTCCGAGTTAGGACCCCAGCGATCCCAGTACCAGTGTGTCCGAATAATAAGTTTTGCCGAACCATTGCTGTGAACGCTTTGCTGGGCATCACCTCCCTCAACGTTGACAGTCAGATTATCCCAGGCCGACCAGGTGGCATATCCTCCGAGACTGCCTCCGATAAACTGGTGCACCACAACTTCTGATCCCTGGTTCGGGATAGGTCCGACGGCGGCATTTGCCACCGGGGTGAGCGTGAGGGTTTCCCGCAGTGCGCTGGCCTCTAAATTGCGATACCGAAGAAAGCCGGTGACACCAACCGACTCGGCAGTACCGCTTTGCCCGATTCTGCCCTGTCCCCGGGTATCATCCTCGCCCCACATGAGCTCATAATCCCAGGAGTAAGGATCGGTTTCCAGTGTTGCCTGCAGGTCCGTTTGTACCGAATTCTTCACTGCAATAAGCACTTCCTGGTCAATAGCGGAAGCAGTGGGTGCCCCGGTGGGTGGCTCCGGGCCTGCAGGAGTGGTGCCCCCCGCGCCTGCTCCGCCCGTCCCGCCTGCACCCGTAGGCGCTCCACCACCCGGAGTTGCTCCCGGACCCCGGCCGCTCAGGAGCTGCTCGCGCAGATGCCGGTTTTCCGGTTTGGCAAGAAAACGCTCAATGTACATGTTGATGATCCTGAACTGGGCTATCTGCTTCAATTTACCCTTGTCCCCGTTTGACATGAGATGCTGAGGCAATACGAGTGATGCGACGGCATTCTCTCCCCGTCGAACAGCGACATAGGTGCCTGCCGCGGCACCACCGGCAGTGGCAATCACACTGGCAACACTTGAGGCCATTGCCCACGCCTCAGCACTCAACCCGGCAAAAGCAAGGGGATTCCTCTGGACAACAGAAGTTTGCTGGGGCTGTATTATGCCCCCACTTCTATACATCTGAAGAGTATCTTCAATCCCTGATTTTCTCTCACCAGGGGCACCCTTGAACTGCATTGCCTTACTCCCCATTACATCCGCTTCATATTCCAATGCACGGTCACCATTCACTGCCACACCATTTATCCGGCCCGTGGGCTTCACACGTCCCTGTATCTGCTGCACTACATGCCACCCTTCATGGGGAAGATGCTCCTCCTGGCCCGGGCCGATATAAATGTCCCGATTTTGCGTATATGCCAATGCGTTGAGCTGGGCGGGCTTAGATGATCTCTTATGGACCCGAACATCCGAAAGATCCATACCCGATGCCTGTTCCAGCCCTGCCTTTAAAGAATCAGGCATACCCGTATGGTTTTCGGCGTGATCCAAACCATCCTGCATCGGCGTTTCTATTCCGTGGGCAGTGAACTCTCCTTGCAGCAATCCCTCAGAATTTTTTCGTTGTGCTGGTTCGAATTTTCCCTGCACAGGCACGTCATTGGACTGGGCCAACTGCAAACGATTCTGAATGTACCTCGTGGTTGTCCGGTTGCCAACAGCACCCTGCAAAGATAAAATATTCTGTGAATTCAGGGGAATGTTGTTCGGAAGCTTTCCATTCCTGAATCCGGAAATTCCAGACAACGCATGAGAAAAAGAATTGGCTTTTTGAGATGTTTCTGATGAATTCTCTTCGGTATTGGTTGGTCCTGCCGGCTCGGCTTGTAATAATTGTGCTGTTTGATTGCCCATTCGTGAATGTCTCCTACATTATTGCTTTTGTATGAAGAGGTTTTTGCGGTGGTCATCGGCTGCACATATACCACACCACCTCCCCTATTTTGTCGAAATCAACTTTGGCTTCTTCCCTCCCGTCTCAACACGATAATTCGTATGAATTTCCAGCAATCTTTTCTCCCGGAGATCGCCGGTTAATGGAAATGCCGCAACGGTCTGATCCTCCGGAACCTCCTCCCAGGGATTTTCCATATCTTCATGCATTGCTTCACTCATTTCCTGGAGGGCCACAATTTCTCCGTTTTCTTTGGTGTAGCGTATGAAAATTTGCCGTTTTTCCTTCGTCCCCGTCTTTGCAGCTCCGGGCTGACGTTTCGATTGTGTTTTCTTTTTTCCGGCACTTTTTTTCCCGGATTCCCCGGAGGTATCCTGCACCCAGTCGAAGGCGTCCTTACTCAGGCGCTTATCTTTTTTGGCCATTGCTTTATCCCCTGGCTATTATTTCTTTGCATAAGTTGCGATAATCTTCCGCTCCATGGCTTCGTGGTGCATATTCAAAGATAGTCTGGCCATAGCTGGTTGCTTCGGCAACGGAAACATTCCGGCGGATATAGGTGTCAAATAATAACTCCCCAAAATGGCTTCGTAAATTTTCAAAAACCTCATTGTGTAATTTCAGTCGTTGGTCATAGAGCGTCGCAATCAACCCGGTGACTTCCAGTTCGGTATTGACCCGTTGTTTGACTGTTTCCACCATCTCCATAAGCTTCTGTAGCCCCCGTATCGAGAGGTATTCGGCCTGCAGTGGAACGAACACTTCCCGGGTTGCTGTCAGGGCATTTAAAGTCAACAATCCGAGATTCGGCGGACAATCCAGCAAAATGAAATCGTATCCCGTCATTTTATCCAGAACCCGTTTAAGTAAGGCTTCCCGGCCCACCTCAGTGGAGAGTTCTAATTCGGCTGCGGCCAGATCAATGGAAGAAGGAAGCAGCCGCATCCCGTTTCTCTCCAGCATAGCCTCATCCGCTTTCCCCTCATCCTTGATCAGATCATAGATGGTGAGTTCCAGCTCATCTGCCTGGACACCCAGAGAATAGGTCAGGTGGGCCTGGGCGTCCAGATCGACCAACAGAACCTTGTGACCCGTTTTCGACAGTCCTGCTCCCACATTCACAGCGGTGGTCGTTTTTCCGACACCCCCTTTCTGATTCACCATCGCAATTGTGCGCGTTGCCTGTTGCATAATTTTTTGCTCCCGGTTACCCGATCCTGAATGCTTACGTATTTAAGTTAACGAAGCGTATCAAGTATTCACCTGCAGAATCCGTTCGATTCAAGATAGTAATATGATAAGTCATAACTTCTTTTTTCTCATACTCGACATCGTAACTCCATTGTAACCTGGTACCAACTGAAACGGGGAGTACATGCGGAACCCACACATTCCCAAAATCCGGCCCCTGTATACGAACCGCAACCACCACTCCTTCCACGCCCACTGTTCCTCTTTGCTCATATTCCGAACTGCTGACATTCAATTTGGGGCTGGTGACGGCCCGGTCTGCGATTCCCGCTGTGGGGACGGGAGCGCCATGACCAGCAGTGTGGTCATGATCATCCCCCTCGGTGACTAGGCGGGAACTTACTTCAGGGGTCAGCCCGCTCTCCGGTATCCGGGCTCCGGCTCCCGAAGTATGATCGTGACTATCCCCGTTGGTCACCAGTTTGTTACGCACCGCAGTCTGCAATCCGGTTTCCGGTATTAAGGCACCGCCACTGTCGCCGGTATGGTCATGCGTATTCCCGTCGGTAATGAATTGATTGGTGATCTCGTCTGCCAATCCCTCCAGAGGAATCTTCGCTCCGTGGCCGGAGGTATGATCATGGGAATCACCACCGGTAACCAATTTTCCTCGTACGTTATTATGAAGCCCGGTCTCCGGAATGCGATTGCCTCCGCTGTCATCCGTATGATCGTGACTGCTGCCATCCTCAACCAGGCGCCCGCTGATATCCGTGGCAAGCCCTTCCAGCGGAATCTTTGCCCCATCGCCGGAGGTGTGGTTATGGCTGTCTCCATTGGTAACTAATTTCCCCTGAACATCGGAATGCAGACCGTCCACAGGGATTCTGGCTCCTCCACTGCCTTCGATATGATTATGGAGATCACCATCGGTGACCAACCGGGCTTGCACATTGGTATTCAACTTATTTTCACTGACGGCGCCGTCAACGAGTTTTGCCTCAGAAATGGCCGCATCGCTTATCTTCATGTTGGTCACGGCATTGGTGCGAATTTTACTCTCAATGATTGCCGCGTCCGCGATCTGATCCGTATCGACCAGCCGGGCGTTAATCCGAATGCGAGGCCCCCCTTCTTCTTCCTCCAGTTGCACGTCGAAATCACCACAGCTGCCGGCGTTTTCTTCGATTACCGAAATGAGCGCGACTGTGATACTGGGCGAAATGTTGGGGGAGGTATCCCAGCTGTGATCGAAACATTCCAGGACCCGGTTGTTTTTTGCCACAGTGTCACAGGCGCCATTGCCGACATGATCTTCCTCTTCCACATATCTGAGGCTGAGATAGGGTTTATTGGGATCAAACTCAGTGAGGGGGACCTTATAGCCTTGTTCCGGCACAATAATCTCATTGCCCTGGTCGTCCACCGCCAGCCCCTCCTGAATGAGGAACCCATCGTAATCATTCGGGATGTCATCATCCTTCTCAGCGCAGGTGACTTCCAACCCGCCGATAATTCCGTATGGGAACCGCTGCAGGAGATTCCGGTGCTTCTGGCGGTGATATCGCTGTTGATCCTGGAAATCCCGGGCGGTGAGCAGCTGCCCCCGGTAATATTTTATTCTGGAGATACCATCACAACTCATGGTTCCCTCCTTTTTTCTCTGACAAATGAGTGATGTTCTTGCCTATAGTTCAGTTCTCTTCAGTTCTCTTCCTAATCTCGCATGCAATAAATTCACAGGCTCATTTTCTCCGTTGGCAAAACCCTCCGGAGTTCTCTGACACTCTGTTTTAAATCCACCTCCACTCAGATCACCAAGACAAAATATTCAGTCGGTTTTTCTATTCCCATTTCGACAGAACATCCTGCTCTGCATATGCCATACATTGATTATACCGGGCCGGATAATTGCGCTGTACTCTGGTTTCCAATCTCTGGAGCAACCGTGTATTACTCTTCGCTCCGCCAATCAGATGCGTATAACCTGCCGGCTCGGCGATTCCCGGGTTGAACGCCTCCTCCGTACTATTGAACAGACACCGGATATCAAAGTCTTGGAACGGGGAATCCGGATTAATCTGATGATACGCCAGGCAGGCGGCGAGGAGGTATTGTTCCACCGTTACGCAGTTCGTATTTCCCAGACGCTCCCACCCGGTCGCATTCTCCGGGTATTCGATAAACCGAATTGCCAGATCGGCATAATAGTTGAGAAAATCTGTCCGGGAACCTCCAAGTAATCCGCAGCAGACCGCCCTGTACCTGCCCTGCACTGGCAGGTACATCTCCAGTTCTTCCGGAATCCATCCCCCGGCATTTCTGATTTCCGACTCGATCTTTGCCGGGATATACCAGGAGTTTTCGCCTACCGTAAAATATTCAAAACTCTGGGCAAAGATGGGAGCTTCGACCAGCCAGTCCGGAAGCGGTTCCCAGAGGAAAACATCGGTATCCAGATGCACAAAAGGTTCTGATTGGGTGCGATAGGCATACAATTTCCCGAGAATCCACCATCTGGGATCCCGATCCTCCAACGATTCCAGACTCGTGTCAACCGAATCAAACGGAAGGTCCAATCCGTCCACCAGTACTCCGGCTCCTGTCTCATCGGTAACTAACGAGAGTTCCGGAAAATGTTGTCTGGCCAGCTCCACCGAGAGCACCCAGGCAAGCAGGTGATATTTTTCACTCGCCCATCCGAATCCATGGCCCAGAAGATACGGCTTTGACCAGAATGACCACACGGCTTTCACAGCAGTTCACCTCCGATTCCGGTGAAATCGATGGCAGGGAAGGGGTAACCATAATACTGATACGGGTAGTATACACCTGCCGGGACCAGCCAGAACCATCGCCCCAATTCTTTGTTGTATTCATCTGCCGAGTCATTTCCTCCGGAAGAAGATCCCGATTTGAGCGTTAACCGGGTCAGCAGTCGGGTGCCCCGACAGGGATCAAATACCTCTGTTCCCGGATAGAGTGTTTCAACCGTATCCGGGTAGACCCCCTTCACATGGACAATTTGATTAGTATCCGGATCCCTCATGAAAACTCCAATCTTCGAATATTTCCGAAGATTGAGGTCTTCTATTTCGGTTTGCAGCTCACCGGCACCGATAAGCAATCCCGTGGAAATCCGTTTCATCACCAGATGTACTTCGCGTCCGGCAGAAGTATACACCGGACTTCCGACTGATTGGTCAACCTGTCTCTCATCCTGAAATCTGACAATCGGTTGCCCGTTCCGAACCTGCAACGCAATAAGTGCGGCATAATGGGTCCATGTTGCCTGCTCAGAGTAATAATCATCCCCCGGCCCGGACTGATATCTGGTGTATTCACGGTACACTGCTGCCCAATAATTGTGTGAATCTTCCCGGTTCAAGACCAATCCGAATTCCACATTCGCAGTGTTTACGATTGCTTTTGCGTAGAGATATTGCGCCTCTTCAACAAGAAGCTGCCTCCCAAGTGTAATATCACGGCTCCCACCGACGTATTCACGTCCCGGCCCGAATACCGAGGTGTTCAATACACCATCCTGAGACAGGACCGTACTTCGCCTGATTCGGAATACTTTTTTCTCCAACCATTCATCGAAATCAGAGAGGGGGAACCATTGTACTTTATTGGTATCGGTGTCCACTCCACCGGGAAGCGTATGGATTCGATAACCGAGCACGTCGTCTTCCCAGAAGGCTCGCTCTGTCTCCGTAAGAGGATACGGTATCTCAAAGGACACGTGACAGGTGGCCGGATTATAATAGGTTGTATCGACAGCATTCTCAAACTCGACTCGCAACCCCTGCATGAGCATTTCACCTGTGAGGGCCATGCCATCCAGCAGCCGGATGCTCTGGTTTTCCCCACTGCCAACATATACCGTAAACCGAGACGGTGGCTGGAGCAGTTCCAGCACTTCCGGATGAAGTGTTCTTCTTGTCACAGCCTGATCGGCCAGACCACCTGCCGGAATTCTCCGTCCTCCGCTGCCATCAGTATGGTCGTGATTATCGCCATCGGTCACCAGTTTGTTTCTCACCTCATCACTGATTTTATCGATGGTAACAGCACGATTCCGGATTTTTTCGGTAGTGACGGCGGAATCCGCCAGTTGGTTGGTATCCACCAGGCGTGCATTCAGCCGGATGCGCCGTCCGCTGGCATCCTGCAGCATTTCGATGGTGAAATCATTGCAGCTGCCCGTATTCTCCTCTTTCACCTCAACGAGAGCAACGGTCACATTCGGAGGGATATTCGGTGAGGCTTCCCAGTGATGCTCCACACATTCGAAAATCCGGTTATTCCGGGTTTCGGTTTCGCAGAGATTGGTGCCCACCCGATCTTCCTGTTCGAAGTAGCGCAGGCTAAGGTATGGTTTCTCCACGTTCCATTCGGTGACCGGCACTTTATAGCCGGACTCGGAGACGAAAATCTCTCTGCCCGCCGAATCGACTGCCAATCCTTCTTTGATTAAGAATCCATCGAAATCAGTCGGATCTGCTTCATTTTTGGCGGCACATGTGACTTCCAGACCACCAATAATTCCGGACTCAAACCGGCGCAGCAAGAACTGGTGCTTCAGCCTGTGATACTCCTGCTGGTCGCTGAAATCCCTGGCCGAAAGCAGTTGCCCCTGATAATATTTCAGTCTGGCTAATCCTTCACAACTCATTGCTGTGATCTCACGTCCCTCTTTCCGTAGAAATGTATTGCTTATTTAAGAGTGTTCGGTCATCGCTTACTGCCACCAATGCAATACGCACAATTGTCAAATCCCTTGCTGTGCGCCTGTTCCAGTGTGTCCGGAGAAAATGCTACCTCGTGCCCGGCCTCTATGATACGATCGATCTGGCACCGGGCTGTAACTGCGCTGAGATCATGTACTTCCATGGTATTTGAATTCCCCAGGTACTGTGATTTTATTTCTTCTCTACGCTTTTTTTTTTACCTTCTGAAGATCGTAAGCCACTCTCTCCCGGATGAATGGAAAAAGGATGCATTGACCACCCTGGTCAGTCACCACATCAATGGTATCCGATTGCTCAATGCTGTCCGGATCACTCCAGGCCCACGGGAGAGCATCTCTGGACATCTCAAGAATTATTCGCAGTTCCTGATCACTCATCGCCGCCGGTCTGAGGACATTCCCCTGCTGCAGTCCCATCTCATCGTGGATGCGTTCAAAATAGGAAACCGGTTTCCCGATTAAGGCAGACACATCCATCCAGCTCCCCCGATCTCCCAGCACTTCCCTGAGCATATCCTGTTTCAATTGCTCCCAGTTATTTATGAACCGGGTATCCAGATGGTGAATCCTGGCCTCTGCATGATCCGGATAGTCACTCTCACTGGTATCGTACCCCTCTACGTATCCCAGGAAAATGGTGCGTTCGTCTTCGCTGCACGGCGCGATCCCGGGACAGTTGCAGTCTCCGTTCTTCCGGTTGGCTGTTTCCACACAGCCGGCATATTCATCCGCGGTGAGGATTTCGACGGCAAATCCCTCCCGCACCCGGGCAAACTTCGGGTGCAGAGGATCGTCCGGGCATTCGCTGGTATATTGTTCGGCGGGCTGCGACTCACATTCACAGTACCGGATCCCAATGTACAGGGGTGGACCTTCGTACTCCTGGACGTCACATTCCCCGACTTTCCGCAGAAGACCAAATTTCCGCAGCTGCCTGATTTTCTCATCCAGCGGCACAAGAACATCCTCGCATACCACGATTTCGTCCCCGGCGCAGTCTATGGCTAATCCGGCTTCGATGAAAATCTTGGTGATCTCCTCATCTCCGACCTTGATACAGCCTTTCTTCAGGGACATTCCCCAGACAACACCGCTGCCGTGGACCCGGTTGTGCAGTTTTAATTTTTCCCGGAAGTAGGTTTGCTCGTCCTCGAAATCCTGTTCGGTGAGCAGCATCCCGTTAAAATAATTCATGCGCTTGAATTTTCCGGAGACACAGGTCTTTTTTTCGGTTTGAGTCTTGGTAAGCATATTTTTGCTCTCCTACGGTAATAATCTATGAATAATGCCTTGTTTCTCCTGGTTTTCTTCCTGTATAGAAGCGGCGACGTAAATATAGGTGCCGTCAAACTGGATATCGGAGATTTCGTATTCGGCATTCCGCTCGGCAAATTCGACAATCTCCAGTGCGCCGTCAAATTGACCGGAATAGATATTAATCCGGTTCACTCTGGCCTCCCGATGGCCGATTTCTGCCGCCCAGAGATGTTCCGCTCCCCCAAATCCGATAGCAGTAAGGGCTACCTCGCCGCCTCTTCCTCCACCCCCCATTGCGTTGAAATTCCGGGTGGTTTCAATGTTGATTTTGGACACTCCATCATTATGGGTCACCCAGAGATGCGTGCCGTCAAAAGCCATATCGGCCGGGTAGGTCCCATCATCCAGCTCAAAAGGATCATGCACCACGGAGGTGCCTTCTTCGTTCAGTGTTATTTTTCGCACCACCGGCCGGTTTCTCCGGTCCCGGACCGTTTCGCGCAGCCGTCCGTCATAGGTGAGCCACAGTGCCTCTCCGTCGGAGGCCATCGCAATAATTTCCGAGGCCGGTGCATACAGATCTTCCCGGGGAATCTCTATGACTTCAACCAGGCACCCTCGAACAGGGTCAATCCTGGAGATGAACAGAGCATACCGTCCGGTTTCCCGCTCCGGATAGCGGGTTCTTGCCTCCTCAACTTTCACCTCGTCTCGTATTTCTTCCCGGATGGCTCGTCTTCTTTCTGCTTCCTCCCTGCGTCTCTCCCGTTCTTCCTCGGGCGAATCAAAACCTCTCCTGTGAGCATGCGCCACATAAATATGGCCTCTGTGCAAAACAACTTCACCCGGAAGCGGTGGCAGCATTGCAGGCTCCGGCATATCCAGACTTTCCGGAAACCGCTGGCAATCCGGAACATCTTCATCTCTGGGCAGCCGGTCAAGCGTCCAGCGTTCCAGGGTGCAGGCATTGATCCGGGTCAGGGTTCCATGTGCCGGCCCATCGGTATCATCCCGGTTTTCGCCCTGGTAATCGTGGTGAGTAACCCACATGTCCCTGCCGTCGTAAGCGATGCCCCAGGACGGCATCTCAAGGGTCAGCTGTTCGTCTTCAACCGGACGGTTCGTTCGGCGATCAATGCGCCAGATTCGACCGGCCTCCTGATCCGTCATCCAGATAAATTTCCCATCGGTGGTCAGTCGATAGGGATGGACTGCCTTCAGACCGGTTTCGCGATCCAGCCTGGCCATCTTGCCGTCCTGGTAAGAGAGTCCCGGGATAGTGCTGGCAAGCAGCGGGACGTGCCGGCGGCGATCCAGGTGGGCCGCAGGACCAAGCCAGTCTTCTTCACGCAAACAGCGAATAAATTCGTACAATACTTCGTTGCTGTAAGCTAGTTTCCGATTCGCCGGACTGATGTCGATGTCGACGGGAGAGGTGGGTGTGTCTGGATTATAGCAGATACAACCGATAGGAATGGGAGCGCACTCCGGCCGTTCGGCACATCCTTCACTCATCACCGGTGTCGGATCATCCAGGAACCGGAAACACTCGGTCTCACACGGCAGAATGTTCCGGAGATCAGAATCCAGAATATTCGTGAATTCCGGTTTCTGCCGGACCACTTCGAACCGATAGGTCTCGCGTGTTCGGTTATAGACACATTCTTCCTCATATTCGCCACATTCTTCAACAGGCACGGGGCGCTGTTCGGTGAGACATTCCTCGTAGTACAGGAGGAGGTAATAGAGGTGCGGAGTTTCTGACGGAGGCTCACCCCGGGCGGTGCGTAAATCTATCTCATGCTCTCTGTACACCATAATTTCATGCCCGTAGGGATCAATGGCAAATCCGGGCTCCACAATAACTTTCTCCCGGGCATCCGGCTCGGCGTGGGGACGGATTTTCAAACCGCACACAACCCCCCATCCAATCCCAAATCGATTGAGCATCCAACGCTTTTCGTTCAGATATCGCTGCTCATCGGTAAAATCCCGGACGGTCATCAATTTCCCGAAATAGTAGTTATTCCTCTGGAATTCGGTGTGCTGATTCCAGAAAGGTGCTGGCCTTACCTTTGTTTTGTCTTGCATGGGTTATATCCTCCAAAGATGTTTAATTTAAAAGTGCATCAACAGCGATAGTGGACCGCATCCCGAGCATGCCTCTTCGGCAGTAACAGGTGCCGAGAAATGATTCTTTCCCCAGGCGGGAAGTTGTTCCCAGCCGCATAGATTGAAATCCCCGGGGAAGTTTGGTATCCACCTGAAGCAATGCGTGTTTTCCCAATTGCATCTCCCCTTCGCTGGTCCGGATTCGGCACCGGGTATGGGCCGGTTTTTCTTCTTCGATCAAACGGTACAGCGCTTCTATCTGTTCGGGGTTCGTGAGACGAGAAGTATCCGTGAGGATACTGAAATCGAAGGCATTGAACTCAAACGGCGCCTGTGGTTTGTCCGGCGTTTCTTTCAGCGCGAATTCTCCAATCTGCGAGGATTCCTCCAGCAGCA
Source organism: uncultured bacterium (assembly GCA_964413425.1). Taxonomy (GTDB): domain Bacteria; phylum Fidelibacterota; class JAANXI01; order JAANXI01; family JAANXI01; genus DATFLS01. Next base: position 41,039 of record CAYPST010000018.1, on the reverse strand, counting down.
GCGGCGTGATTGGTGTTTTCCCCACCACAGTGGTGGTTCCTGTGGTCGATGATGCACCTATCACCATCGGAGTGAACAGCCGGAAGTGTTCAATGACTGCGACTTCTGCTTCGGTGAACAGTTGAACCAGCTCCTCCAAACCTCTCGATGTCCCCCGTTTTTTATAGAGTTGATATGCTCGGCGAAGGAAGGCCCGGCGCTTTTCCTCCGGCCAATTCGTATCCTGCATTAATGCCAGCCAGGAACTCAACCATTCCAGAAATTCGTCCCCGACAACTTCCGGATCGAAATAACGGGCCATGTGGGCGATTTCATCCTCCACCTCCAGATTGAGGGACTCAAACAGGGCAAGAAACCGTTCCATAAAATCCCGGCCCTGCGGATCCTGCTGATATATGGCAGGCAAATAGCGGAGGTAGGATCTCCGCTCGAAATACACTCTACACTGCTCCAGTTTGTACGAGTGTAATCCGTCACCGAAAAAGATGAATTTCAGATGAAGATATCGGCCGACTCCCTCAAAGAATAAAGCATCCGTACCAATCACAGAATTATGGGGACTGTTCAGGACCGGCACCCAGCGCTCATTTGCGTCAATTTCTTCCGTGGTGAGCTGTTTATCCGACGCATAGAAGAAAACGTCCAGCCGGGCCTTCTCTGCCGGCTGCAACTCCAGAACAATCCGGTGCCAGTTGCATTCTTCGATAGTGCTGTCAAACACCCTGGCATAGTAAACGCCTTCCGGTTCAAAGGCCCCGTCTCCCGCGAAACCGAACACCCGCCCCGGTTTTTCGCAGCTCCCATACACTCCGCCGTCGCGGTCAACAACCAGTTTGAAACACCGCTCCGAATATTGACCAAAATAGCCCAGATACCGACCGGAAGGATCAAACTGGTGAATACGCAATTCATCACCTGCACCCTTCTCTCCCACATAAATAATATCATCCGCATCTATGGCAATTCCGGAAGGCTGAATCGGCTGGTCTAACCGGGAAAAGTCAATAACTGTCCGGAGCGGATTGCCCGTGCTGTCAAACTTTTCGATGGTAGACTTCCCGGAATCGACCACATATAAACAATCCGAGGAATCGATCGCGAAACTCTCCGGCTGTTCTAACATGTCCTCAGTCCCGATAAACCGGCGGAACTGACCGATACGATTAAATTGTTGTATCCGCCGGTTCCCGTAATCCAGCACGTAAAAATGCCCGCGACTATCGGCAACGATATCTCTGGGCTCATTGAACTCACCCGGAGCTGTTCCCGGAACCGGCGCACAGTTTTCTTCTCTGCCCAGCACAAACCGGATCTGATAATAAGGCAGATAAAATGCCTGCACCCGGTGATTATAAGTATCCGCCACCAACAATGTCGATTTGGTGAAGGCCAACCCTCCGGAGAACCCCGCACCTGCTGCCGAGGCGAACCGGAATTCGCCGTAATCCTGTCCGCAGCCTCCGAAACAGTTTACTCTGACCAAGGTTGAATCTTGTCGGGAATACCGAAACAATCCACAGGTGAGCGCGTCGAGAATAAATACGTCATTCTGCTTATCGACGGCAATTCCGGTGGCATGGCCTAATTCTCCCGGCGATGAGATATCCTGGTTCGGTGCCAGCGTAAGCTGCCCCTGACCATTCAGAATCACCGAGCCCCCGAATCCCTGGCGCCATTTTTCCGGGGTATTTATGACAAAATATCTGAATTCTTGTGCCGCTGTTTCATTCATTTGTCGCCTCGAAATAGCCTCTCATCTATGCAGATCGTATTGTAATTACATGGGCACCCGAATAAACCAGGTCTATTTTCCTCAGAATGATTTTCTCCCGGGTGCTGCCGGGGCACCCCTGGCCTGCAAGCGTCACCATGTCAACACAGGCCACCCCTTCAACTTCTTCAATCACCTGGTAAATCTCCGATCTGTATACCGGTCGCCCGAAGAGCCAACCCTGCTGTTTCGGCCCGCCACTCAGCGGATCAATAAACTGCCGCAGGGCCTCAGTAACTGCCATTTTCACCCCTTCAATACTTTTCCGCGGTTCGATCCGGATCTGTGCCGTAACCCGCACCTCTACGAATCGGGGAGCTATCACATGAAGGTTGGTGGTGACCAGTAATTTCGATTGCAGGTAGTTGTATATATTTTGCAAAAATCCATTGCTTGGTACCGGCAGATGGAAGTCAGTCCCGGGTAAAATCTTCGGGACGGCCACCACGGTTACCGTCCCGGGGATTTCGACAGCCGGGAATCTGGGATGATACTGCGGCAACACCTTCACCCGGGCAATCCGGACGCCGGGAGTTTGCAGTGCCAGTTCCTCGAAATCCGGCATGGTGACGGTTCGGTTTCGCTTCTTGGAGTCGCGCCGCACCCTGGATTTCGCCTCATCCAATGACTCCGGAGGCACTCCTCCCGCCGCCGGCCGCTGGTTTGTGACTCTCAGGGTTTCCGTGTTCGGTTCCAGAATTTCCGTGATAGCGCCTGCCGATATATTTCCTGTCTCTCCCCCGCCCACACGATATCGAACAACCCGAATATTTTTCGTGTCATTTTCGGCAGCCGGCGGAACAAGTCCATGGATGCCGTCTCCGAATCGGAGCCGTCCTTCCTGCAAGTCTGCAGTGAAATGCCTGTCTTGCGGACCGGATGCATCAAAGTCGGGCACTTCTTCCCAGCGATGCCATTGCCCGCCGGCCTCCCGGATCTTGAGTTCGACTGTGCCGGCTGAAATCGGTTCATACTTCAGAGGGATTACCTGAAACGGCAATCCGCTGCTTGCGGCCATTTCATTATATATTGTTTTTCCATGAGTGGCCTGAACCGTATTTACCAGGATGGAGTCAATCCGGGGTGGAATCTCATAGGTCGGATAGATTAATCGGGCCCGGATCCAGTAGAGAGGTTCACTCTGAGCGGGGAGAGCTGTCCTTTTGATATCTTCGGGAAACATAAAAGGCAATCGCCCGGTTCTGGTGAGAGCCACCGTCGAATCGTGAAGGAGTTCCAGAGAGTGCCAGGCGGTCCCGTTCCAGTACTCCCAGATAAGTTCAGCGGACGGTGTGATCCGATATTGGTCAGGTCCTGGCGTGAAAATGTGGGAATCCCCTGCTTCAAAAGCGTATATGAGAAGATCGGTTTTGCCTGGAAACGCACCTGCCTCCATTTCAAACCCGAGATAGAAAGAGTTGTCAACGGCCGGCTCCCTGCCAAATGCAAAATAGTACACACCATTTTTTCCATTGGAGGCGGTGTGATCCTTCCATTGGGAGCCGTGCCGGGAAACCACCCGCATCAATGAGAGGGAGGTTACTTCTATACTTTCTGTCAACTCAAACACAATGCGCTGTCCGGTATCCGGATCGGTGGCTGCAACCTGGGCTCCTTGTAAGAGTCCGACCGGCGTGTGTGGTGTTTGCGTCTGGGCGAAGGTGATATCCACCCGGGCAGATTGCGCGGGAACAGGGGCCTCGCCGAGGAGCTTCAGAAATTTCAGGTAATTGTCATCAGTCACTCGATTGAGATAATATAACTGCATCTCGGCAAGCCAGGCGAATAAATCTATCAATGTAATGCCCGGATCGCTGAGATTGTGATCCGTCCACTCCGGCGCATACCTGGAAATCAGCTTGCGCGCTTCTTCGAATAACTCACCGAAGGTTTTGTCATCTAAGTTTTGAACTGGCAGTGCCATTTAGTGTAATTCCCGCGCGATTTGTGAGAATGTTTTGTGTGAGTATATCAGAATAGAGATATCCAATTTTCTATATCCTCTTATCCCTGTCACAGAAAGTCGGCGCTTCCGGCTTTAGGCATTCGGAATCACGAGATTTTCGGTGATCAGCGGTTCCGGTACCTCCCAGTGTAATCTGAATTTGATGTTCACCGGAATACGGCAGACTCAATTGGTCAAGCGCAACATCCGACTTCCGCACCTTCCCGTTTACCAGGAGATCCAGAGTATCTACATAGTCCACACCATCGATATCTTCCAAAAGCGCAAAGAGCTCAGAAAAGCAGATTTGTGCCCCGAAGTCCCACCCGATACCCTGCACGCCGCCGGTCAAAGGATGAAAATATTGGCTCAGCATGCTCCTGGCCTGCTCATCCACGGAGGCTGCCTCGTCCATGGTGGTGGGCACCAGAGTAACCCGTACCTGGATTTGAGTGTAATCCGGTCCGGTGACATGGATATGATCAGGTGCTGAGACGCTTGTGGAACAGGCTTCCTGTAATCCATCCTTAACGACTTTGGTGAGTAAAATGGTCGGTTCCGGCCTGGGATCTTCGGATTCCGGCACGATGATGACGGTCACCCGGCCCGGTGTGATATTCCGGGTTTCATCCAGATTCGGGAGGCACTTTGCACGGGTTACCTTCCGGGAGATGCTTCTGGTTAATGCTTCAAAATCTTCCGGTGTTACCGCCCGCGTCCGGTTTTTCAACCGCAGCGGTCCTCTGACCAGCACATTCTCGAGCTCCTCTGCTTCGGCTCCACCATCCGCCGACAGAGGATTCGTTACCGACTTTACGAACGGGATCGCACTCTTGAACCCGGAAATCGAATCTTTCGGTACATTGCCTTTTTTCCCGCCGCCATACCGATAGGTCACGATGACGTTATCTTTGCCCACCGGCGGAACCATCCCATGGACGCCGTCACCGAACCGGATTGTCCCCTCCCGTTTGTCTACCTCGTAGTGCCGACTGCTTGCGTCCGAACTGTCAAAATCCTCCACCTCTGTCCAGAGGACCCGGTTCTCCATCAGCTCACCTTTCTGGTTCCGTTTTTCGACAACGGCCCCCCGCCCTTGTTCCGCCCGGATTTCCTCGCGTTCTTCCTCCGATAATAACGGTTCCCGGATCCAGACTTCCTGATCGATGACCATGGGATGCTGCAGGGTAAATTCCTGATCCGCAATCCCTTGGCCGGAACCGGCGATTTCATTGGTGGCTATCAATGCCTGCAGCGCATACGTGGTATTCGGATAAATACTCTTGATCTGAACCGGCTCAGGATGCGATCCCTCGACAATGCTTCCTTTCAACCAGTACAGATCGGATCCGAACAAGGTTTTGCTCTGGAAATCACGGCTGCCAATAAATTCCAGTATGCCAATTCTGGTCAGCTGTTCTGTCTCGTCAACTGCATTAACCTGAACCCATTGACTGCCATTCCAGTAGAACCAGGAGATCCGCACCTGTTGCTCCGAGGCAAGGAACTGTTCCGTAACCTCAAATAAGATCCGCAGCGGCCCGCTGGTCAGCGCCCGGTCGAATCCCAGATATAAACCGGGGTAATTCTCAGACTCCATAACAAAGGGAGCGAACACCTTATTCTCATCCGAACACTCCCTGGAACGATCGTTATAATTGAGGCTGTTGTAGGTCATGCAACTCTGTGGTGCTTCCTGAATATTTTGATAAAACACTTTGACATCATTGATGATGGGGAAATAAATGGTCCCTTTTTTGATATCCACTTCAGTCCCTGAATTCTTCGGCTCGATAAGGATCTCCCGGCCATAATCTCCATCAATCAGACGTGACCTTATCCAGAATTTCTCTTCACCGTTGACCTCCAGCTTTTCAATATCCCCGGGACAGGTGAAGGAAATTTTCCCCTGCGTGCTCTGCTTCAGGAATCGACTGGTGGTATCTACCACCCGGAGACCACGCCAGCTGGTCCCGTTCCAGTATTCCCAGGATAAAACGGGGTTGATATTAAGCCGGTCCTCCCCATTCTGTGATCCCTTGTTGCTGTTTACCGCCTGCTGGTCATCAGCGGGCGCATTGAGTTCGTAGTCAAGATGAAGATCGATATCCGCCCCCTTTTTGGAAAAGGCTTCATCGCTGGCGATATAGAAGGTATCGAATTGCTGGGGCAGTTCGCCGAACGGCTTGATCTTGGGAGTAATTTTCAGGGTGTCCCCGGCAATATAAAATATGTCCGGATCATAATCCGTGCGTGTGAGTTTTACACTGTCGGTATCTGTAATTTCGGTCAATTCCGCTTTTTCCTTCTTGCCCCGGTGAAATAATGTCACGGTGCTGCTTTCACTGATTTCGTTTCCTTCCACGGACTCCACGGTCACTTCCTGGGATGTCCCGGGTTCCTCCGGCGGTCGAAGAGCAGTGTAAATCTCGACCGTGGCGGTATTGTCATAATCAAACTGGAGGGCTTCATTCAGGGTGACCTTTGTTCCATTCTTCGCAGTAATCCTGCGGATTTCCACCCCATCATACTTGTTATCCAATTTCAGGAAGTCCCCGACTATTAAATTTCTTCCGGTGATATCCTCTGTAACCGAGAGATAGACGTCTGTATCACCCTTTGTGGGAAGCTGTTCAAATGCAATCTTCAGCCCTTCCATAGCTTTCATGGTAATCCGGATCTCCTCCAGGTTCAGCGGAATATCGTTATTGAAGGCCAGATCCGGACTGAATCTTTCGACGGGGTTCACACTAATAGCGAGGGTGTTAATTTCCGGCAGCTGGAGTGAGGCCCGCCCGGGAAGCGACCTGGTGAGCCGACAGCGCAGCCAGCGATTTTTAATGCCGTCCACCTTTGTTTCTGCAATTTCGGCAGTATGCCGCTTGATTAGAGTCATTGTCCCGTTCCGGGTGAACAACTCGGTCCCATCGTTGGGATCGAATTTTCCGGTACTCCGGTCCCGTTTTAATTCTGTAATCGTCGCCCAGCGGGTTCCATCGTAATACTCCCAGATCACCCCCAGTTCGCTGCCTTCACTGGCGGTTTCCGACAGCCGGAACGTGATCTGAATGGATGCAGGTCTCTCCAGATTAAATAAATCATCATGCCCCAGATACAGGCTATGTTCCTGTTTATCCGTGCCCTGCAAAATCGTAAACTCCTGCGGCGACTGAAATTCCTGGGTATGGGTGTATATTTTATCTTCAGATGCGCTGTACGTAATAACTTGCTGCACACTGGCCGGTGTTACCAGAATGTCTTTCTCTGTCTGGAAGATGAGTTCACCACTTCCGTCAGCGGCCTCTCCTGTCAGCAGTGTACCAGATGGAATTCGCACATTTTCCGTGGTTCCCGGGGTGAGGGTGAACGTTACAGCGGCCCGGGCAGACTGTGCCGGTAACAGCTCGAAGCCCATCATGTCCAAAAAAGCAATGAAATTATTATCCGGCGCCAGGTTCAGGTGACCGATCACCTCTTCGTGCAGATGCATAAAGATGTTTAAGAGCGCCTGCCCCGGATCTTTCGGTTGTCCGCTCCGCCACTCCGGCGTATAGAACGGCACCAGAGACTGCGCCTGTTTCAAGAGAGCTGAAAACGTCCGTTCGTCTATTTTCGGGGAAGACAGATCCATCGGATTATGTTATCCTTCCTCCAGATAAAAGGGAAATACCAGGTTAAATTGAGTATTGGTTGCGCGAACCCGATAATCAATATCAATGAGCAATTTGCCGATTTCGCCCGGGTCCGGTTCCACTTTCACGGCAAGGACTTCAATGCGTGGCTCCCATTCGATGAGCCCGTCCTGGATGACCGCCTGGATGTTGCCGATATTGGTGGCACTCATGGTTTCGAATACATAATCATGGAGTCCGGCACCGAATTCCGGCCGCATAACCCGTTCTCCCAGAGAGGTTAACAATATGATGCGGATAGCCTCCTGGATATCTTCTTCATATTCGGAAAGCGCAATTCGCCCCATATCGTCCACCTGCACCGGAAATTTCCAGCCCTTTCCCAGAAAGTCTTTTGCCATTTCTGTTTACCCTCCGATCAGCACAGTCGGTTCTCCCAGCACGATAGAATTCGGAGGTCCGCTTTCGGTGATCATATCTCCCTGTCTGGCGGCTGGCAGGTTGTTAATGAGTACCGTGGTGCTGCCCATGGCAACCACTCCTCCGACGTGCGGTACGACCCCGGTTACCAGCGAACAGGTATGAAAATCCGCCGTGGCCCGCCAGGCCGGCTTTCCACCGATCAAGACGTTCACACTTCCCGGACCCGGACTTAATGGTGTTCCGTGGCTGGTTTGATCGCCCATTCTGGCTGCCATTGGCATGGTGTGCTCCCTTCCTTGTCCGTGTTATCTCTATTCCTGTTTTAACACCGTTGTCTTTTCAATACCTTCACTCAACAATTACTGCGAAAGATAGAATCTCCGGAATCAGTGTTCCCTTTTCCAGCCCGGATTAATTGATCATCACCATTGCACCTTTGATTGTGAGGTTTCCGGTGGCTTCCAGTTTCATCATTCCACCGGATTTGATTTCGATCATCTTCGACTCGATACTCAACTTCATCTCACTCTTAATGGCGATGGCATTCTGGTTGGAGTCGATTTCGATACTGTTGCTTCCCGTCTTGTCGACCACGGTCACCTTCTCACTCCCTGAAGCGTCATCCAGTACGATCTGATGGCCGGCGTTGGTATGAATTTCCACTTTCCCTTCCTGATCATTATCATTGAGAATAATTTCATGGCCACTCCGGGAGGTGATGGCCCGAACGTCGTTTTTGCCGTCGTCGTTGGTATAGCGCGGAGTGTCCTCTCCATTCCAGAGCATCCCGAGGATGTAAGGAAAACGGACATCCCCGTGATCGAATGCGAGCAACACTTCGTCATCCACTTCCGGGAGGTAGAAGCTCCCTCGATCTTTCCCCGCCATTAAAGTGGCTACGCGTGCCCAGTAACTTTCTTCTTCATCCGAGAGCCAGGGATACTTCACCTTGACCCGGCCCATGCCCTCCGGATCCTGGTTATCGGTGACAATGCCTATGACCACGCCATATATTTTTCCCGTGGGAGAGTATTCGGCCGGTCGGTTATTGAGCAGTTCGAGCAGATTCATGTGGCATTCCTCTCCACGGTAAATTGCGTGATGTAGCCCTGAGGATCGACCATATGTTTGGCAGCTGTGACATAGTAGAAACCGCTGAATCTCTGTCCCAATCCGGTCAGTTCGATGACTTCTCCGGCGCGAATATCGCCGTTCCCTACCGCTTCTCCTTCACCGGTGATGAATTCGACCGTCATCTCGTTGAATGATCCTTTGGCTATCTGATTGGCCTCTCCTTCAGTGAAAACAGGATTTTCCACTATGACCCGCTGTGCCTGGAAAAATGCGTTCTCGGTAATACTTGCTCCCAGGTCCGCGCCTTTCATTTTTGAAATCTCATCACCACTCCCGGCTTTGCCGACAATGGCCTGCTTCGTTTTGGGATCCCAACCCTTCACCTGCACCTCACTTACCTGTGAAAGTGTGCTTAACCGGGGATAAAATGACTGGAGTGTTAATCCATATTCCAGTGACACCACTTCACTCTCATCATTCGCTGCCGGACGGAAATGAAGCGTAGTATCGTCGATTACCAGTTCATAGCGAATACGGCGAGCTCGCTCCATTACAAAGTCGATATCAGTCTGATTCTGCTGGAGGATATATTCATGAGTCACCTGGGTGTCCACCACCTGGGCGCTCAAGCCCAAATTCGAAGCGATCTGCTGGGCAATCTGGCTGTCTTTCATTTCCAGATAAGACTTGGTCTTCCGTCCGCGGCGAAACCGATGCAGTGAATCGTAACCCTGAACCCGGAGCGTAACGGCTTCTTCCATATTGAACATCGGCTCCAGAGCCGTTACCTCCCCATGGATCAGGCTGGTCAGGTTATTATCGTAACCCAGCTGCACCTCCACTTTCACTCCTTCTTGAAAGAGTGGCTCATCGATGTATTTCAATTCCTGGGTGTCGGAGTTCACGGAGCTAAGATGGAGAGAAAACCAGCTGGCGCCTTCCGCATGATCCGAAACAATCACCTCGCGAATGTCCAGATCAACTTCCAGGGGAAGTTCGGATCCGTCAACCAGTATCTTTAAATCAGGAACCGTCCGATTTTTCTCTAATGCCGGATCCGGCATAGGTAGCAATCCTTTTCAACTTATTCGATAGCAGGTACGATTAATATTTGTCCGGTTTCCAGCAACCGGGGATTATCCAGTGCATTCTTCTCTGCGATGACCCGCCATCGGGACGGATCCTCCCAGAGATCCGCAGCAATACCGCTGAGGGTATCGCCCGACTTGATGGTATAGGTCTGTACCGGAAAAGAGCTGCGTCTCGGCTTGCGTTTGGCCTCATCCCTGGGCAGGACGAATTCCTTAAAAGTGACAGTGAGCGTCGCCCGGACCGGCATCCCGTCTTCCGTAAATAGCGTGAACTTCTGGGTCAGTTTTTCCAGCACCCACTCAAAAGCGAAAATGCCCGTGTCAGGATGGGGATCCGCCTTCCCCCAGCTTAACCGCACCTTGGGCGGACGCTTCCCCTGGCCGCCGTCGTTGATGGTGGGCACCAGCAATCTGGCAATCTCTCCGGTATATACACGAACGTCCTCGCCGGTTTCATAGGTGTCGAAAAACAGGTCCATGGAAATGGTCTTCCTGGCACCGCCGGTATATTGCAGCTCCGGGTTTTCCCGGGGCTTCTTAAAATCCTGCCAGGTGCTGCTGTCCTCCACCGTGTATTCCGAGGGATTAAACAACACCTCAATCGGGTTCTTGCTTTTCAGTTTCTTATCAGTATATCTGATAGTGAGTTTTTCCATTCTTCCTGCCGGATGTTTACGTGGCTATCAACCACTGAGCCTTTCTTTCTCAATTACCAACCGCCGGACCAGAGTGGAGTATACCTGATCGGCAAGCCGCGTCACTTCCACACGGGTGAGATTTTCCATGGGAGATTGCGCTTTTAATGCTGTTTCCACCTCTTTTCGAACCAGACGGACAACCTCCTTCTGCTGCATTTCTTGCGACGCCGGCTTCTCTTTTGCGTGCGGACTGACGACACGAGCAAAGGTATAGTTTTGATGGGGCTGACGAACTTGCTCGGCAGCGCGGATGAAGGTGAAATCCCGGAGCACAAACTCCTCTGCATCCTGCTGTGTCATGGTTCGTCTGCGACGGTACACATCGGATGCCTTGGCCGGAGCAACAGAACGATTACCTCCTGAGGACTCCTTTGCTTCCCTTCGATTCAAACTGTGTAGGCCAGGTGGCAATTTCGGGAAATGGCCCTCGGGCCTTTCAGTGAGACTAATTTCCTGTGATTTTTCCATCAGATTTAACCAACCCTGCAGGTTGAGGATCATTTTCGGCCAGAGGGAGACCATTTCCGGATGCTCACCCCGGGGTACTGCCGGTTGCGGAACATCGCCGTGTGGTCCGGCGGCCCGGGGTCGCACTACCCTCAAAGAGTAATCCGCTGGTTTTGATGCTGAAAAATCCGGAGACCGCCTCCTTAAGAAACCGGTCCGCTTCAGTGATGGAATTGCTGCATCTGGTGACCTGTCCATTGATGGTGACTCAGTATCTTCTCTCGGGCCAATCACCGGGTGAGAAGTTAAATAATTCCAGCTCACCGGCAACGAGTGTGGGGTATGCGATGTGCGCAGCAGACTGGTGAATGCCGTGGAAATCCTGTTTCCAATGTATTCGGCCAACTGTTCCGGATTTCCGGTCAGGGTGATTGACCCGTGTCGGCCGGAATAATCATACCCTCTCAACGAGTTGAGTGCAGTAGAGGGCAAATCACCGCTGCCTTTCTCATACGCCCCCGATATTTCGTGTGAACGAACAGAGGGGGCTGCAACCGCAGCGAAGACAAATCCCGTATCAAGCGGGTTGTAACCTGCCCATTGTGTTTTCATTCGGGATGTATCAATATCGCGCCCGATTACATTCGTATTCAATCGCAGGTATTCGAACTGCCGCAAGGTGTTATAAACAACCGACAGATTCCGAGCGAGTGACTTTCTGTAAAGATAGTTCAGCGGGGAAATTTCGGGCTGCATTTGCCAGGACCGGGGCTCCAAATTCTCAGTATGCATCTCATTCACACCGGCGAATGGAGGAACATATGACAGTGATCCGGTTTGTTGGATGCGGTGCACCATATTCAACGTCGGCGCCTGCTGCTGCCATGATTGGAAATACTGGAAAAAGATCTTCTCGCTGACTGAGAGTGATGTATCGACGGTGATATTGAAAACGGAAGAACGGAGACTTCTGAACGGCAACAGAAACGCCATTTCACCCTGATAGCCCGCCAGCTGGGATACGGTAAATCTGTCATCAATGAGATATTCCAGAAAGTGGATTATTTCATTCGCCAGGGGTGGAAATCGCCGGGCAGCAAACGCCCCGGCTCCCATCAGCATTGGAATGAACCGTAAATTATCCGGCGGGCCAATGTGCTGTCGGCTATACAATGCCAGACGAGCTTCAAGGATCCGCTGCAGAGGTTCCAGCATCGGAAAATCCTGCCGTGCCCGATAATTGTTTCCGAAATTTTTATTTTGGTCCGGTGACATTATGAGTCTGCTCTGTCAATGTTCTGGTTCTTCACAGGTTGCTGTCCGGTCTGATCCGTTTGGCCGTTGCCGTCATGGTAAAAGGGACGCTTTAGAAACTCGTCCAGGTCCGGATTAATTTCCATGTTCTCAAAGTCCTTCCAGATCCGTTCATCCTGCCGGCAGTCATACGCACGGCATACGAACGGGCGATCTTCATAAATGGAACAAAATTTGGTCGCCCGATCCAGGTGGTGGCAGTATCCGTCGGCCCCCTGCCTGATCATGTAGGGCTGTCCCAGATTCCATTTGACCTTCCCGCTCTCCACATCGCGCGCAGACAGTGCAAATCGCAGACGGCAGCAGGCGGCATGGCACAAATGGAGCCGGTTCTCGCAGTCGATTTCAACCGTCTCCTGGTCGCCGTTCTCCTCGTGTGCTTCTTTGGTTAAGGCAACCCCCATACCGGTTTCGGTAAACTTTTTCGCCAGCCGTTCATTGACCTGTTTCTTTCGTTCATCCAATTCTTCAATGCTGATTACTCCCCGTTCCTTCAGCAGTTCAATCAAGGCATATGAAAAGGAAGCCACCTCCAGCACTTTGCTCGAATTGGCGTTTGCCCGGCTATGGGTATAGAGTAACCCGTGAGCCACTTCATCCCGCAACCGTTCCGTCGTGTCGTCAGAATCCTCTGATGAATGATCGGCTGTCCCATCCCCATTCATCCCGGGATGATCTTCAGGTAACCGGATAGTAATTTTTTCTGCTGCCTGGTTCTCTCTATCCTCCATTATTCTCCCCTGTATTCGAATCCTGGCAATCAGTGCCCAAATCAACGAGCTCTGATCCAGATGGTATTTGTGTGGTTTATTCTCATTAATTCATAGTCGCGAACTCACTGGCCGACATCAGTGTTTTTCAGCAGACTGAAGTATTCGTCAAAATCTGATTTTACCACCATACGCCCCATTTTCTGGAATTCCCGTTTGGCAGCCCGAATAATGTGTTCCATCCCGACCGTTCCTGAATTTTCTGCGGCCAGAAAGGCAGCGCTCAATGCGATATTCTTAATATGGCCTCCGGAGATTTCGAATTTTCTGGCTAAAAAATTGTAATCTATATCCTGGTGACGCGGCGTCTCTTCCGGGAAAATATTGCGCCAGATGTCAGCACGATACTTCTCATTGGGAAACGGAAAGTCCACAATGAACCGCAGGCGCCGGGTGAATGCTTCATCAATATTTTTCTGAAAATTGGTGGCCAGAATGACAGTCCCCTCGTATTCTTCCATCTGCTGCAGTAAATAGTTGATTTCGATATTGGCATACCGATCATGGGAATCCTTGACCTCCGAACGTTTCCCGAACAAGGCGTCGGCTTCGTCGAAAAAGAGGATGGCGTTGCTGTCCTCGGCTTCCCGGAAAATGCGGCTGAGGTTTTTCTCGGTTTCCCCGATATATTTGCTCACAACAGTGGAGAGATCGATTTTATACAAATCCAATCCCAGTTCATTGGCAATAACTTCCGCTCCCATGGTTTTCCCGGTTCCCGGCGGGCCGGCAAACAGCACGCTGATCCCTTTTCCCAGAGAAATTTTTTTCTCAAATGCCCACCCGGAAAATACCTGCTGATGATATTTCACATGCAAACAAATTTCGCGCAGATGCTCCATGGAATCTCCGGGAAGAATAATATCCTCCCAGGTGAACAGGGGAGTGATCTTCTGCGCCAGCTGATCCAGATTGGTAGATGATTGGATCCGGCACGCGCGATATAAATCCTTGAGAGTCACTGCTTCAGTGCTGCCATTGCGCATTTTCGCCAGCTGTATCGCCGTGGCTGCTGCCTGGTGAATTTTCCCCGGGGTGAGTTTGAACCTGTCCGCCAATTCCATAAGATCACTCTGCGGGACAGCGTATGGTGCTGCGACCTGCTGCCATATCCTCTGCCGAATCTGCGGCGATGGCGTATCAAAGGAGATGTTCATGATAGATTTGGCTTCTTCGGGAGTTGCCGTATGCCATGGATTCTTATTCCCCAGAAAGAGAAGTCCCGGGAAATTCTCAGATAAGTCCAGCAGCAGATGTTTTCCCTGGTCGGGCGTATTTGGTTTATCAAACAACACATTCACCCTGTCGAAGTAGAGAGCAGCCCGGTAAAGCATCGCCTCTCTGACAAGCCGGTCTATGAAGCGATTAAGCCCTTTCTGATTGAGTAACAATACCGGCATATCAACCACCAGGAGGTTCAGGTTTGCGTTATAGCACAGTGCCTCGGCGGCAGACTTTTTTCCGACACCTGCCGGTCCGTGTAAATTAAAAATCTGTCCCCCGGCCTGATCGGGATCGCTCATTTTCCGGAGACCGGATGCAACCACATTCTTCAAAATGGTTTTCTTCCCGGAGGCAAAAGGCAGCTTCTCCAGAGACAGGGTTGGCCGAATAAATTCTGTATATGGGATGAGTTCATCATCCAGTTCCTCGATCCCGAGGAAATATTTCACCAGATGTTCATCTGTTTTCAATCCCCGGGAGAGGAAGGAAGCGGGAAACTCCTGTTCATCATTGGTAAAAGAAACCAGGTGATATTTGAACACCGGTTTTTGATAGGAAAAAGCAGCACGAGCCAGCAATCGCTCCCGGAAGGTTTCCCATCGCAGCCGGAGCGCCAGATCCACTGTGGGCCGTTTGCTGGTCACATTATCCTGCAAATAAGCATAGAGTTTTTCATACCGGAGATCCAGTTCCGGCGCCAGGCACAGCACCAGGAGATCGATATCCCAGGGAAGCAGACCGAATCGCTGCTCCACCTCCAGCAGCGGCAGGCGAACTCCCTGTTCAAGCGCAGCCGAGGATTGCGCCGTGATCTGTGCTTCGAGCGTTCGCAGGGCTGCCTGCATCTGCCGGACAGATTGACTCTTTTCAGTGTGATCCTGGCCGGCCGGACTCGACAGGGTGTCCATAATCGTATCGATTTCCTCATCGGGAATCACCAGTCCGCGAAATGCATCAAATTCTGAAGACGAAGAGGTATTTCTCACTTTCTGGATTTGCATGTTGAGCAGCAAATCCAATCTGCGCAGCTCATCTCTCAGATGGTCGTGTCCGTTCGAATAGGCCTGTATGGTGTCCTGCTCAGACATGTTGATTTTCTTTTTCCTCCACCCGGATGATATCGCGGTCGATCATGGAATCGATGAAAACAATTCGCACCAGATAACACACGGACAGCCGGTAAGGTTGGTTGAAGGCGTTCCATATTCTGGTGAGATCTTCCAGGTTGAACTTGCACAAATCCACTTTCAGGGTCTCCAGAGAATGCTCCAGCACTCCTTTGAGGTAAGGTCCTTCAATGATGGCATGGTCATGCATAATTCGCATGGCTTCTCCCAGCACCCTGTGGCCGGCCTCCTGCTCAGTGGCATGCGGAGTCACGACATAGACAAGATTCAATGCCAGGGGCGGATAATGCAATTTTTCGGTGCCCACCGCGATGTGATCACGATTCTGGGCAAAGTCATTTTCCTCGATACGAAAGAGATAGAGGTTTATTTTCGGCTTTTGGGTGGCTTCAATATCTTCGCCGGGCGGATCGACGGTAATATCAAACGACTCGGGTGGATGCTGCTCATTCTTCAGCAGCTCAACCAGCGTTTTTGTCACATCGCCAAGCACACTTGAAGTACTCATAAAACCCTATCCCTGCAGTTCAATGCCCTCATGGGCGATTTCCAGACTCTCAATGGCAATTTCATCGGCATTCGCTTTCAGATCCGGTCCGGTCCACTTCACCGGGAGGGCCCGAACCAGATTCCACCGGCGGACATCTTCTCCTTTTTCATCACGTAAAATGATGGCGACATTCGGATTCTTCGTGCGAGGATTCATTTTGAAGGTGCCGTCAACGATATCCCGGTGCCAGCCGATTAAATCGTTGGAAAGTGTGATTCCACGCTTCAGGGTGATATTACCGTAGCTGGTATGTTCCGGAAATTTCAATGTGGTGCGGTTATTCCCACCCTCTTTATACTCATACACCTGGGTTTCCATCTGCAATCCTGAACACTCGGAAAAGCCGCCACTTTCGACGCCATCAATTTCTAACCGGTAATTATATGCGGTATACGGATCAATCATCTCACCTTCACTTCGATTCTTGTATCTCCTTTTCTTATCGTTCAACCACAGATAAGGATTGTGGCGTCCGTTTAATGGTAACCAGAATAAACTCTGCGGGTCTGGCCGGGGCAAATCCGACCTCTGTAATCACCTGGCCACTGTCAATTACTTCCGGGGGATTGGTTTCCTCGTCACATTTCACGAAAAACGCTTCCTCCGGAGTATCGCCGGCTAACAGTCCGCGGAAGAATAAATCGCGGAGCTGGCGGGATAACGTTGCGATGATCTTATCCCATAAACGGCGATCATTCGGTTCGAACACTGTCCACTGCAAATTCGTGAAGATATTCTTTATGATAGCGAGCGTGACCCGCCGGATATTCACGTATCGGGTCGTCGCCTCTCGACTCAGAGTTCGCGCCCCCCAAATTCGGAGGCCCCGCCCGGGGAACACCCGGAGACAATTCACGCCCCGGGGATTCAATAACGCCTGCTCAGCATCGCTGAGATTGTACTCAAGTTCGACAGCCCCTGCCAGCTTTTCATTGGCCGGTGCTTTTCCCACGCCCCGTTCCTGTTCCGAACGGGCGTACACTCCGGCCAGATACCCGCCGGGAGGAAGAAGCAATTCCACCCCGCCGAAATCCGCCGACCTTTGTTTTATCCATGGATAATAGAGAGCGCCATTTTTCGCTCCCGGCAGCAAATGGAAGTTATTGGGCCAATCCTCAATCCGGTTTGTTCCTGTGCCTACCTCCGACCCTGGTGGCGAATCCAGGAGGGCAAAACGATCCCCCATCTTCCGGCAGTGAAAGAGCATATCTGTCTGGCCTGTTTTCAGATTGGCATATGGTAATTCTCCGCGAGGCAGCTCCGTAAATATGAGGCCCGCATCTGCCACCGGAATGGAGCGATCTTTGACCGCCTGATAGAAATCCGGGATCATCAAATCAGGAATAGCAATCAGCCCGACCTCCTGGACCGCTTCCAGTGTGGCCAGCCCCTCCAGTTGATCAGTGCCCGGCCGTGCTGTGGTTTGTGCGTCAGTATAATAGTAATCCCCGTTCTCATATCCGGTATAGTGCTTCGCTTCCAGTTCCTCAGGCTGGCCATCGTCACCATTGTCCAGCTGGAGGATAGTATGCTGTATCCGGGGAGGCGCAGCAGAATCGCTCTGCCATAAATCCGTAACCCGAACCAGGATGGAGTTCCCCTGTTCCAGACGCCGTACGTAATCTTTCTCCTCCGGATCTCCGTTGATAACTCGTATAAAGTACCGCTCATGTGATTCTTCCATGGAAAGATTGTCGAAGACCTCACCGCGTACAAGCTCTCCCTCGCGGATATAGCGAAAGATGAGCCGAAATCCTTTCCCCAGCACGTTGGTTTCCCTGGGAAAATCTCTGCCAACAGGCTGATGGAAAGTGACCTTCTTTTGATCAAAGTCAACCGATTTGATACGCAGCGATTCTTGCAGAGAGGGACTGGTCGGGTGAATCAGGGTGACCGAATCTGCCTCTTCCGGATTCACACTGCCGTAAAATCCCGCCACGGAAGACAAAATCGCGGTGTCCTCATCTTGTTCCAGGGTCTGTGTCAATTTCGCAAGACTCATATCTTCCGTGGAAGTACTGTCTGCCGTCACTTCCAGGTTGTTGCCCCACGTACCTTCATTCATGGCCTCAACCCGGATCGATGGTTGATTTTCTTTATTGGGAAGCACCTGTTGCGCTACCGCGGCATCTTTGTGGGCTACTCGCACTATCCGGCATAATCTGCCTCCGTTAGCGAAAAAGGTAAATACAGTGTAGGGGAGATACCCCGTCCCGGAGAACCCGCCGAAAATCTCCAGGAATTGTCCCCAGCTGGTAAGGGGTTGCGGGAAGTTGACCGGACCACGTTCGGCCAGTCCGATGAAGCCGGTGATATCCATCCGTACGCCCACCGGAGTCGGCACTTCAACTTCCCGAAGGTACACCCCTGGTGTTCTCAATCCATTCATGTGGTACGCCGTGCTTTCTCTTATTCCGCGTTATTAACCTCTTCGTTGATGGTCGAGATCTCCCGAACCCACTGCTGGCGTTCCCGGTGGGACATGTGCAGGATTTCATCCCTGGACCAGTGAAAGTGGTAAGCAACATACGCTACCTCCCTGGATATCTGCTCCAAAGGGTAGCGTACTACCCCCCCAGGCCCTGTCCCCCGTTCAGCAATACCTCGTCCACGTCGAATTCGTGCTCGCACTCAGGGCACAATACTGTCATCCCCGCATGTCCGTTGGAGTTGATGCGGCGATAAAAATCCTGGAGATACGCCAGATCGGACGAGAACAGATTTTCGATGACATTCGGGGTGATATCCTTGAGATCACCGAGTTTCGTAATAACTCTGGAGAGCAGAATCAGGACAAGGTAGGCTTTATTCCGATGGACCCGGGGATCTTCCAGCGGTGCGATTTCATCTTTGGCGTTGGCCAGCCGCATGATCCCTTTTTTATGAAGGTTTCCATCTTTGTCGACATACCCCTTGGGTAGAGTGAATTCGAACTCTGTTTGCAGCATGTTGAACTCCTCAGTTATCTATGCTCGGGTCAGGCGTTCTGCCGCTCGAGCCCTTCATGACAGATCTCGATGGATTCGATGGCCACTTCATCAGACGTCGCTTTCATGTCGGGACCGGTCCACTTACAGGGCCAGGCTTCTCTGAGATTCCACCGAACCTTGTCCTGCTTCAATTCGTTTTGCAGCACAATTGATACATTACGGCGTTCAATGTCTCCATCCTGCACGAATTTCAACCAGGTCATCAGATCCTGGCTCACGGTCACTCCCCGTTTCAGGGTGATATTGCCATATTTGATTAGACCCGGCAGTTTCCGGGCCGTAATATCTTCCGTGCCTTCCCGGTATTCGATCGGGGTACTCTCCACCTGCAGCCCGGTGCACTCGGAAAAACCGCCGCTCTGAATGCCGTCAATCTCCAGCTTATAGTTATACGAGGCATAGGGATCGAATACGTCGCCTTCTCTTCTGGGCATAATACGTCTCCTTTTATTGAGTGATTGACTGTTATTTCAGGCCAGCCCGTGCGGGCAAAGCTGTTACGCCCCTTCTCCCGGACGCTGCTGCATAATCCGGAATATGACAAACTCGGCGGGTTTGGAAGGTGCCACTCCGATGACGGTGATCACACGGCCTAGATCCACAGATTCCTGCGGGTTGGTTTCGGCATCGCATTTGACAAAGAAAGCCTCTTCCGGCTTACTCCCGACCAGTTTTCCCTCCAGCCACTGAATCCGGAGGAAGGCGCTGACATTACGCACGATCTTTGCCCATAGCACCGGGTCATTCGGCTCAAAGACCACCCACTGGGTCCCTTCATCGATGGACTCTTCCAGGAACAGGAACAACCGCCGCACATTAATGTATTTCCATTCCGCATCCTTGGAAACACTCCGTGCTCCCCATAAGACAATTCCCAATCCGGGGAAGGAACGGATGACGTTCACCCCTTCGGGATTCAATAAATCATGTTCTCCCTTGGTCACGATCTTTTCAATGCCGACCACGGAATTCAGGAAGCCATCTTCAATGCCGGCCGGTGCCTTATGGACGCCGCGGCGAACATCTGTGGCGGAATAGGAACCCACGACCGCACCGGAAGGCGGCATCGACATGGGCCGGCCGGTCAGCGGATCCAGCACGCGCAGCCAGGGCCAATACAGAGCACCATAGCTGGAGTTGAAGGCCTGCTGCCCGGCATAGCTGCCCGTGGCATTTTTGAAGTTCAAGACTTCCGTGACAGTCCTCGCGGAAGAAACGATTTCTCCGACGAAGAATACATCCTTCCGGTTCTCACAGTAGGTCATCCCGGCCAGGATGACGGATCGGAGCGTAATCCCGGGAGCGGACAAAATGTTGATATCGTCCACCGTATCAAAGGCGAAGAACCCGGTCTGGGTGGATGAATTTCCAATGTAGTCATTGGCATCTTCCGGATCGCCATTCGTTCCTCCGGTCAGGAAGACATATCCACTGGTATCATCCGGTGCGGCATTGCTTCCGGCACCAGCCACATCCTCCACCCGGATGTATCGAGACCGTCCGCCGCCCTGATTAATCCGATTTTCCACGAAATCAGTCGCATGGGTATTTTCCATGGTCAGATTGGCAAAGGTCTCCACGATATCCTGGCCATCTCTGACCAACAGGGTGAAATCCTGCGCCGAAACAATGGCGCCGTCGGTGACGGCCGATCCGACTGCGCTGGCAAAAAAGACCTGTTTGCCAGCCACCCGGTTCACCACCGCCGTGGCGATCAGGGTCTCCGGCGTAGAAGGATCAGCGAATCCCAGGATGGTACCAATTTCAACGCCGGCAGCACTTTGCAGCACGGCACTGGTGTCTGCGGAGGCAAGGGCACCGTTCAGAATCGTCGAAAACTTGCTGGATGCAGCGACGGAAACACTGAGATTATTCCCCCACTGCCCCTCGTTTATAGCATTGATTTCCAGCACATCGGTTGCGCCTGCGTCCTGCAGTGTCACGGAAGCGCGAACAGCAGTAAGTGTATCCGGATCTGTGATGTCCGTAAAATGGGCCGTCCGGGTGACGTAACACCGGGTACCCCCTTCGGTGAAGAACTGTTGTACCGCATAGGCCAGGTATTCACCGTTTACGAACCCGCCGAACCTCCGGGTAAAATCCCCAAAGTTGGTGATCAACACCGGGCGTCCCGGGCCATCTTCATATTCGGCGCCTCCGATGGGTCCTTTCTCAGCTATCCCGATAAAAGCACCCGTGGATGTGCCGACTCCTTCAATGGGTTTTATCCCTGAAGATACTTCTTCAACATATACTCCTGGAGATAAATATTCTGGCATTGTAATTCTCCTTTGACGTTTAGACCTAGAGTTGTGAACGGTGCCTGCTCAGTCACCGCAAGGTCGTTACTCTTCCGAAGACTCCTTGTCCTTCCCGGAAGATTCCTCTTTGGAAGATTTCTTTTTATCCGACGACGATTTCCTGGCGGACTCGGCCTCCTCCAGTACCGTCACGTTGGCACGACTCAGATGATAGGCCAGCTCCGGACTCTCCAGATGAGACTGTTTGACCTCCACGACCTGCCGGGCAGGAATTTTGAGCGATTCCCCCCTGGGTAGATTCACATACAGGGGGGTCTCACAATGGCTCTTCAGTTTGGCGGTTTTCTCTGCCATGGTTGCCTCCTTATTTCCTCTGTCTTTGTTTATGTCCTGGTTAACTGAAAATTGACGGCTGCCCGCTCCCCGGATTGCACCGACACATTGCTGGTCTCCGTGCTATACCCATCAGCCTCCACCCGGATTGTCACCTCCTCCAGATCGTCATTTTCTGTTCCATTCGATAAAAACATCTCCCGACCGAAATAGAGGTGATAATCGCCCTGCTGATTTGTGACCGTGGATACATCTTTCGCAACCCCCAGCACCACTATTCTGCTGTCGATTTCCACAGCAGCCACATCGACACCCTGCACATCCGTGAACTGCACGCTGGTTCCATTGACCTTGGTTAACCGAACCTGCGCATCTGTCATGGGAACCTGCGGTTCCTCCGGTATCTCGGGACTATGCTTCTCCACCACTTTGCCGACGATTTGGGTAACCGGACGCGTGAACCGATAATAGGGATTATATTTCAGCCGCACGGATTTGTCGCGGATAATGCGTACCAGATCACCTTCCGACAGCCCTGCCACACTCTCCAGCTGCGCCTGCGTAATTCGTCCGATATCCAACGGATTTTCCAACGATGTTGACGATCCCGAGGCCCGGACTCTGGCTCCTCTGCGGATCACCTGGTTCAAGATGACGGGTTCAAACGTAATAGTATCAGCTCCATTGATTGATTTAACCGCGACGATAAGCTCGTTATCCCCTGCGGAATCGAGAATCAATCCGGGAAATGGAATGCTGATATCTACTATTTCGGTTTGAAGCCATTCACCGGAGAGATGAAGCACATAATCACCACCCCCAATATCCGAGAATACAAAAAATCCCTCTGGCTTATATTGCGGTTCCTTCTTCCACCCGGCGAGTTCAGCCCGGAAGCGCGACATCCCGAGCGATTGATATGTCAGATCTTCAATAGCTTGTCCAACCAGAGAAGCTCTTTGTATTATTTTTTCGATAGTAATGATCCCCTATGCTCCAGAACACATGCTTTCAACAATCGTCGTCCAGCGCATCTAACAGCTCGAATAATCTTTCCGGCTTTTCAGCAATGTGATATCTTAACTTTCCGTCACTATTCCGCTGCTCTTCGATAAGACCACCGGCAATGAGATGCCCTAAATTTTTCAACACTTCCCGGGTGATTTGCTCTATCTCTTCTTCAAATGTGGCGAGCAAAATACCGTTTAAATCATCCCGGTGATTATTTTCAGATAAGAGATGAATTATAATTTTTTTGCAAATATGTCTGTCAATATCAGCCGTTATAAATTTCCTTCGTTATAAATTTCCTTTTTTTGTTATTTAACAAACTCTGTACCAAGGCGTTGTGGTATTTATAACTCACTGTAAATTCTTATTTTAAAATCATTCATTCCCCTGTGAGCATTTTGAAAAAGTGTGGTTATTCTGCTCTATATAATACGGGGGACGATTATCAAACTCCTGAGTAGAAGGCATGTGAGGGGTGAGGCATAATTGTCACATTAGAGGTAAAGATTGTCACATCTTGTCATATCTTGTCACATTTTTCATACTCCCGGACACAGTAATTCCGTCAAAAAGTGCTTGCCGAATGGTCCTGCCGGATTCGGGAGCTGATTTGGGTGAGGAAGTGAAGCGAGTAACTACGACCTAAGTTGAGCGATACGAGCTTCGCGAAGTATCGCTGTACTTAGGGAAAACCCCGACTTAGAAAATGCTAATAAAGGCAGCAGGAAAGCGATATACAAATATTCTGAACCGGATGTTATTTTGAATCCGGCAGATTATTCACGAAACTTCACTGGCTTGATATCATATTTATTCAGCAAACGATATAATGCCCGGCGGTCTGTTTTGGCCAGCCTGGCTGCCTGGCTGATATTGCCTTTACATGTCACCATAATATCCGTCAAATAATTTTGTTCAAACTCCTCAATTACCCTTTGTTTTGCATCCCGGAAAGAAGCGAAAGTACGTGAATCCGTATTACCGTTAGGGGTTGAGAGATCGAGATCTTCGCTCTCGATCCAACCGGTGCTGTTCGTCACCACAGCCGATTGGATAACATTTTCCAATTCCCGAACATTCCCATGCCACTCCTTTTGCATCAGGCGAAATAATGCTACCGGTTTAATTCCCGTGATGGGAATATCGTAGAGTCCACTATATCGTTGAATAAAATGCCTGGTTAACACAGGAATATCTTCTCTCCTTGTTCGTAAGGGTGGCAAGTCAATCCGCACCACGTTCAATCGATAAAACAGATCTTCACGGAACTTTCCTTGCCGCATCAGATCCCACAGATTTTCCTTCGCAGCAGCAATAAAGCGCACATCAGCCGTTTGCTCCTGCGATTGTCCAAGAGGTTTATATTTTTTCTGCTCTAATAATCGAAGTAACTTTATCTGGGTAGATTCCACCAGTGATTCAACTTCATCCAGAAACAATGTTCCGCCATCGGCCGCGTGGACCAAACCTTTTTCGGACATGGAAGCACTGGTATAAGCGCCTTTTCGGTGCCCGAACAGTTCATTTTCAAATAAATTCGACGGGATAGCACCACAATTGACCGCGACAAATGGCCCGTCGGATCGGGGACTTAAAAAATGAATGATTTTCGCACTTAATTCCTTACCGGTTCCGGTCTCTCCACACAAGAGAACAGTGACATTGTACTGAGCAGCCTGGCTTAATTTTTCCTTTACATAAACTAATCGGTGAGAATTGCCCTTCAATAAATCGAATCCTACTTCCTTTTTCACCCTGGATTGCACAGGAGTGACCACGTACTCCGCATCAAGGCACGTGAACTGCTCTATATTCAGGAGAATATCCTGATCGCTAAAAGGAATAGTAATAAAATTCCAGATGTATTTTTGAAGTAGTGTGCAAGGACCACAAGATTCCGGACAATTTAACACACCGATAAGCGGGATATCCTGGAAACGTTGAAAAAAGGTCTCATAGCGGGTTTGATCCTGCCAGCGTGAGACACAGTTAAATACTGCGAATATCAAGTCCGGGCAGTGTGCATCCGGGGAGGCTTGCTGGTTATATTCATGTAAAATCTCACAGCGATACGATGTCTTCTTCTCAATAATATTGAATACCTTTTCTGATTCATCAGTGGAATTGGGATCGAATATCAATATATAATAATCGGGCATCTGTTACGCCTATCCTGTCAGTCTCGTATTGTGCTCGTCCAGGTAACTGTCAACCATTGTCCGGTCTTCCGATTCTGCCTCTTCAAAAAAATAAGGAACGGCTTGGTTTATAATCTTCTTGTGGATCAGCAGGAAAATACTCACTGTGAGTATCAGACAATCACGTTTAGTACAAGATCAGGGACGGAAGACTCACCACACCGTCTTCAGTTGCGATCTAAACTCAGAGGTCCGGATGGATGCCACCGCCGAGCAGAGCTTATTCAGGAATATCAGCAGGGATAGCTATCCAATTGTTCCGCGATTTCATTTTCCAATACCTGAAGCCAACCTTAAAAGTTCTCTCATGCATCCGCAGAACCAGCATTACAAAGCAACTGTATTTCTGGAAAAATAATACACCATGATTACATAGGCTATATTTATTTGGAGTTTTCCTGCACATTATAGTATTCGGGACTCACATACATTGCTATTCTTCTATATGTTTGTGGTTAGATAAACTATTGTACTGCACCAAGCATGTCAAAGATTTAATAAGTTCGCGGAAATTCCTGTTACTATTTTAAATTGATACCTGTATTTCTACCGAAACAATACCTCTTTAACTCTTGAGAATTCCATTTATCGTCTATTTTAAATGGAAAGAGCTAATAACAACTTACTTTTATTTACTTTACATCATTTTCATAATTCGGTCAATAGAAAAATCTTGTTTTATGCAGGAACGTGATATCTCGCACAAAAATAAACCATCCGGAAGTACGATGTTCTATCCGGGAACTACCCCAACCTTCCATGTTATGCGCTTTCACTCATCAGGGTTTTGGAAAGTTTCGCCCGCAGCATATCTTCATCCAGGCTGCGATTGAGAATGCCGTGATGCGCAAGCGATATCCTGCCGGTTTCTTCAGAAATCACCACAACCATTGCATCTGATTCCTCGGACAATCCCAGTGCTGCCAGATGGCGTGTCCCCAAATTGGGATCGATTTCCAGGCGCTCTGAAAGGGGCAGGATACACTTAGCCGCTTCGATGGTATCATTCTGAAGTACAATAGCACCGTCATGCAGCGGTGAACTGGGATTGAAAATCGAGACAATCAGGCTGCTGGTGACTGTTGCTTTGACAGGTACACCCTTTTCGATAATGGATTTCAAGCCGGTATCCTGCTGGAGTACAACCAGGCCACCCCATCGCTTCTTTGACAGCTCAACTGCGGCGTCCACAACCTCATCAACGGTTTTGGTTACCTGCGACGGAATAATTTTCTGAAATAACCGATTCTGGCCGATATAGATTAATACTCGCCGGAGCTCAGGCTGGAACAGTATCACGAATGCAATGACCCATATCGTTTGAATATTTCGGAGCAGCCAGGACATCCCACTGAAGTTCAGGGCCTGAAAAATAAAGGATGCCAGCATGATAACAACCAGCCCCATCAACATCTGCGCTGCACGGGTGCCCCGGAAAATATGATACAATTGATAAAACAGCCAGGCGATGGCCAGGATATCAATAACATCAATGACGGTAACCGTGATAAATCCGATTCGGAAGAGTTCCATTAATCCGCCATTTGCTTCCGACCGCGTATTGCATCTGCCAGCTTCACTGCCCGGACTGTCTCTCTGACATCATGTACCCTGAGAATATCTGCCTCCTGCCATGCCCCGATCACTGCCGTAGCCAGACTGCCCTCCAATCGATCGTCCACGGGCAAATCCAGTGTTTTCCCGATAAATGACTTTCGGGAAGCCCCCAGTAGTATCGGATAACCGAGCTGTTTGAACCGGGGAACTCCCCGGAGAATTTCATAATTATGCTCCACTGTCTTCCCAAATCCGATGCCGGGATCCAGGATAATCTGCTCGTCCTTTACCCCTCTGGAGTGAGCAAACTCAGTTCTCTTCCGAAAATATGCACGGATATCGTCAACAACATCAGTGTACTCCGGATTCTCCTGCATCGTTTGCGGTGTTCCCAGTATATGCATTATAATGATGGGACAATTCCGCTCTGCAACAATATCGCCCATCTCCGGATCGAATCGGAGCCCGCTGATATCATTAATCATGCTTGCTCCCAGCTGCAGCATTTTTTCGGCAACTATTGCCTTCGTCGTGTCAATCGAAAGGGGTGTATTCACCTGATCGATCAACTGTTCGACTACCGGTGCCAATCGGAAAATTTCTTCTTCGGCGGTTACCGGTTCTGCTCCCGGGCGGGTCGATTCTGCCCCAAGGTCCAGAATATCCGCTCCTTCTTCCGCCAGCTGCATACCACGCCGGACAGCATCCTCCGGATCAAAATATTTCCCGGCATCAGAGAATGAATCCGGCGTGATATTTACTATACCCATAATAAGCGTGCGTTTATCGAGTGGTAACTCTGCATGAATATTCATAGGATAATAAAAAGCCCCAAACACCTGACGGTCTGGGGCTGTGTGTTAGTATGAATTTGGGAGTAATTGCTTGAAAATTTTATTCATCATCCGGGTCATTTATCTGTGTGCCCTCCGATGATTCGGATGCTTCCTGTCCCTGCCGGGGAGATCCTTCTGCCGCCTTCCCGTCATTTCCGTCCGAAGCAGCGGAGGCCGCTATCGTCCCGGATGTTTGCTCTCCGGATGATTTTAATTGTTCCTGATCGTCGGTCTCCGGACCTGCAATGGGAGAATCCTGCCCGTTCACGCTTCCGCCTTTGATCAAAATATCGATCTGTTTTTCATTAAGCGTTTCGTGTTCCAGTAACGCCTCTGCCAGCGTATGGAGAATTTCCAAATTATCCGTGAGGATTTCCCGAGCCCTGGTATGGGCGTGATCGATTAATGTTTTCACCTCTTTATCAATTTCCTGGGCGGTTTTCTCACTGAAATCCCGGTGCTGCGCTATTTCCCGGCCAAGAAAGATTTCTTCTTCCTTGTCACCGAAAGTGAGCGGACCGAGTTTATCACTCATACCCCACTGAGTAACCATTTTTCGAGACATATCCGTCGCCCGTTTAATATCGTTTCCGGCACCGGTGGTGATTTCATTAAAGACGATTTCTTCAGCCGTCCGGCCGCCCAGCATGATGGTCAGCTGGGTTTGCAGATAGCCGCGGGAATAGTTGTATCGATCATCCAGTGGCAATTGATGGGTTACTCCGAGAGCCTGGCCGCGTGGGATGATCGTGACCTTGTGCACCGGATCGGCATTGGGCAGAAATTTGGCCACCAGTGTATGCCCGGCTTCATGATAGGCAATCACCTGCTTATCGTCTTCATTGATGACCCGGCTTTTTCGTTCAATTCCCATGGTGACCTTATCTTTGGCCTCTTCAAAATCCTCCTGATAGATTTTATCCACCCCGCGCCGGGCCGCCAGCAGTGCAGCTTCGTTGACCACATTGGCCAGATCTGCCCCCACCATTCCGGGCGTACTTTTGGCAACCACTTCCAGATCCACATCATCAGCCAGTGACACCTTTTTGGTGTGCACTTTCAGAATACCCAGCCGTCCCCGGTAATCCGGGACATCCACCACAATCTGCCGGTCAAAGCGTCCCGGACGCAGAAGGGCATTATCCAGCACATCCGGACGGTTGGTGGCAGCCAGCAGAATCACACTATCACTCGTATCAAAGCCGTCCATCTCCACCAGCAGCTGATTGAGTGTCTGCTCCCGTTCATCATGGCCTCCGCCGATACCGGCCCCCCGATGCCGTCCCACCGCATCGATCTCATCGATAAAGATAATACAGGGCGCATTCTTCTTGCCCTGTTCGAACAGGTCGCGAACCCGGGAAGCACCGACGCCCACGAACATTTCAACAAAATCCGCTCCACTTAAATTAAAGAACGGCACACTGGCTTCTCCTGCCACGGCTCTCCCCAACAAGGTTTTTCCGGTACCCGGCGGTCCCAGGAGCAACGCGCCCCGGGGGATTTTTCCACCCAGACCCTGAAATTTATCCGGGTTTTTCAAGTACTCAATCACCTCGGTTAACTCTTGCTTGGCCTCATCGCAGCCGGCCACATCCTCGAAGGTCACCTGTGGTTTGTCGCTGTCAAACATTTTCGCCCGGCTCTTCCCGAATGAAAATATACCACCGCTGCCTCCGCCACCCTGCATCCGGCGCATAAGATAAAACCAGAAGAAAATCAACAACACCCAGGGAAGCATATTGAGCACATATCCAAACCAGTCAGACGATTTTTCCTTAAAATTATACGCAATACCGGCATTGTCCCACTGGTCAAGCATAGTCTCATCGACATAGGGCAGAATCAGCACAAACTTGGTAAACGTCACCTCATTGCCGTTCGCCGTCTTGGTCATCGGGGTTTTCAACGTCCCGTGAAATTCATTCTCAATAATGGTAGCCTCGGCAATTTGGCCATTGCCCAGATATTTTTTGTACTCCGAAAAGGTGATTTCCTGTTCGGAACCACTGTTCATGGAAATCATCTGGGCAATAATGATGACACCAATGAGAATCGCAATCCAGATCAGCGAGGTCTTGGAGGCCTTTTTCCACGGGATCCGATCATCCGGATCCTCATCTTTCTGATTTCTCCCCTGATGGTTGGAATCAGTGTCCCGGCGGGAGCGATTCTTGCGTTCCTGCTGGTCGTCTCCCCGATGCTCCTGATCTTTATGTTTCGTCATAACATTCCTCTTCTCCCGCTATTTACTCTTCTCCTTAACGGAATAGATGGCAGGGAGTTTCCTAAAGTTTTGATCCAGATCCAGCCCATATCCAACCACGAATTCATTTGGAATATTAAAACCTACATAATCGAGATCAAAGTCTAATTCTGCTACTTCTTTCTTGTAAAGCAGGGTGACTATGGCCACTGATGCCGGGCTACTGCCTTCCATCCGGTTTTTGAGAAAATTGACTGTTAATCCCGAATCCACGATATCTTCTATCACGATGACGTCCCGATCGGTGATATTGCAGCTAATATCTTTTATCAACCGGACAGTTCCGCTCGGCTTGGCCTGCCCCATATATGAGGATAACTTAATAAAGTCCACCTCGCATTCGACGCCCAACTCCCGTATTAAATCGGCAATAAAAATGAAACTGCCATTTAAGACGCCAACCAGGATGGGAGTTTTCGTTTCATAATCCCGGGTAATTTGTTTTCCCAACTCCCGGACGCGGGTGCGAATTGATCCTTCGCTGATTAATTCCTCAAGCACCCAACCTTCATACTTCCCGTTGACATCGACCACTAATTTTGAGGGATAATTTATACTCATGATTGCCTGGTTGCCGTAATTTTTAACACCTTTTTTGTCTCCGACGTGACCCACCCTCTCCCGGAACGCTTCAGTCCGGGAATCCACAGGACCTCTTCTCTGCCCGCCAGCAGAGGAATACGATGTTTCTCCCAGACGGGCACCTTGTTATCAATCCACACGTCGCTCACCTTCTTAGTCCCTCCATCCGGGAGCCGAAGAACGTCCCCCTCATCCCAATTTCGCCAGTATAACTCAAATCCGCCGATCTTATCCCAGTCGAAATAAGCCCTCATTTCGTTAGAGGACAACAACCTGTCTCTTGTTACAGTTGAATCTATACTGGAGATAAAGGTGAAATCCCTCACTCTGCAGGTTGAGTTGGGTTGGAACCGTTCCCGAAATCGTTGATCGATCGGTTCGGTGGTGAACAATGCCTGCGTCCGGTCCTTGAAAACCTTCAATTCATCAAACAGCCGTAGTTCCGAACCAGAAGCCCCCCCGGTTAATATGCCTAATACTTGTTGCATGCGAGAAAATTTGAGGGAGTGTTCCGAAAACCCCAGATCTGATAGACATTTGAAAATTATTATCTTCTGAACCGCAGTAAAATACCTCCGTAATGCACTAATATCAAGAATAATTTTCCCGGAAGCCCGCTCAACAATGGTGTTTGCGTATGCGTCCTCCCCGATGTATGACAGATATTCCTCTACTTCCCTCTGTACCTGCGAAACCCGCACCAACGTATCAATAATATTCGGATTCATTTGCTCCCGGATCTGCGGGAGCAGCTGATGGCGGATCCAGTTTCGCTGGATGGAGACATCAAAATTGGAAACATCTTCTCTGAACGGCACCTGCCGGTCTTTTGCGAAGCGCACTATTTCCTCCCGGGAAAAGTCCAGCAAGGGGCGCACAATGCAACCGCGTTGCCTGCGGATCCCCTGTAATCCGGTCAGTCCGGCACCTTTCAATACGCGCATCAGGACGGTCTCAGCCTGGTCGGATTTGGTGTGAGCCGTGCAAATCAGCGAGGCACCGGCTGTCTTCCTCATCTCTTCCAGGTGGTGATAACGAAGCCGTCGTGCAGCCATCTCCATGGACTCTCCGGTATGATCTCGTTCTCCCGCCATATCGACTCGTTCAATCAGAACGCTCAACTCATGCTCCTCGCAGTATCTGCGCAAAAATTCCTCATCTGCTGTCGATTCTGGTCGGAGCTGATGGTTCACATGGCCGACAGTGAGCAAGACGCCGTCTTCCCTGGCCGCTTCCCTGAACAGCCTGAGCATCACCATGGAATCCACACCACCGGAACAGGCCAGAAGCAGGGAATCCCCTGGGTGGTACCACTCTGCTTTCCGAAGATTATGTAGGAATGGCTCGTACATACGTAACATTACATATAAATTCAACCTGAATCAAAAATTTATTCCCAGACCTGCGCAACAAGGGGAAGGGGGAGAACAGAGGCAGGGTGTTAATCCGAACGGAGAAAGGGATTGGTCCGTCTTTCTTCGCCGATGGTCGTATCCGGCCCGTGCCCGGCATGAACAATCACCTGGTCCCCCAGAGGCAGCAGCTTTTGTTGAATTGACCTGATTAACTCATCATAATCTCCGCCGGGCAGATCGGTGCGACCGATTGACCCGGAAAATAACGCATCACCCGAAAACAGATCATTCCCGATGAGAAATGAGACACTCCCCGGAGAATGCCCCGGAGTATGGAGCAATCTCACCTCAATATCTCCGATTTGCTCTGATCCTTCCTCTAAAAAACGGGTTACATCAGGTATACCCTGCATTTTCACGCCGAACAGCGCAGCCTGTTCCGGATATTGCTCGAGGAGAAATTGATCATCCCGATGCAGGTAGAAGGGAAGGTCGTACTTTTGTTGAAGCCGCTGAACGGCGCCGATATGATCTATGTGGGCATGGGTATTCAGAATAGCCACGGGATCTGAGTTGGTTTCGGCAAACAGTGCCTCGATTTTATACAGATCTTCCCCGGGATCGATCAGGATGCCTTCGTTTGTTTGGCTGCTCACCACATACCAGGTGTTCTCCTGGAAAGGACCTACCACGACTTTATGCACACTGACATTCATAAGATATTGCTCCCGGCACAATGATGCGCGACCGCAGGCACCTGCCCGGTCACTGCTTACCTCCCGGGTGCGGATGTTTCAAATGCTGGTATTCCTTTTTCAGCTGAGAAAACCGGACGGTTAAGCGCCCCAGATACACAGCCAGCAGACCCCAGATAATTGAGTAGGCAGCAAGGACAAACTCGAAATTCTTCATCGGACTCCTCGGAAGTTTGTACTTAATCTGAATAATTCGTAAAAATAGCACATCGCAAGGGGATCTCTTTGCCGAAGGCATCCCGTTCCCGAAGAGATCCTTTCGGGCGGTGCGAGGCAGATGAACACAGAAAAAACTAGCCTGCCCCGAGTCGTCGGGGATGACCGCAGATCCTCCCCATCCTTCCCCAGAAGGTATATCGTAGACAACAGTACGTACCTCCGGATCCGGGAGAAAGAGGAGGGCGAGTCAACTGACAGTAGTTCATGAATACGGGTGTGGTGATGGGAGATACTCACTGCTTCCCACCCATCTGTACTCGGTGAGAGCGAATTGCGGGAGCCGCTTCCCTGTTTTTCAAATCTGTGGAAAACTGTAATATCTGTGTCATCTGTGTGCTATTCTTCCCAGATTGATGAATAATTGAGGTTAATAATTCTGTTCTCGCAAATCCTCTACAGCAGCCTGCGCATAGGCAACCTGCACGCGTTTGATCAGAAGATAGATGTAGAGGAGTGTAAACGTAAACAGGGAAACAAAGAAGGCGACTTTCATTTTCGGCCCCATCCCGATGCGCTGGGGATGAACCTGGGCTTCCGGACTCCACCAATTGACGCTGGTATAGACCAGAGGAACCACCAGAAATCCTACAATGCCGAGCACGGCAGAAAAATTAGCAGTCCGCTTCCCCTGGCCGCTAAAATACCGCAGGAGCAGATAAGCCACATAAATCAAAAAGAGAATGAGCGTTGTTGTCAATCGCGGTTCCCAGGACCACCACACCCCCCAGACCGGCTTCGCCCAGATTGGTCCTGTGATGAGCACGATAAGAGAAAAGAGCACACCGATCTCAACTGAGGAGGCCGCCAGGATATCCCACTTCCTGTCTCTGGAGGTCAGGTACATAATACTACATACGAAGACCACCCCGAACGCCAGAAAGGCATTCCAGGCGGACGGGACATGATAATAGAAAATTTTCTGGACAAATCCCATGGTTCGTTCGGTGGGTGCGTACCACGCGATAAGCAAGAATGAAAAAAACATGGCGAACAGCAGAAGATAGCCCAGCAGTTTGGTGGGAAGATTCTCCTGATGGAACACCTGGTCGTATTTTGAGTTCACGGCTACTCCTCTATGGCATATTCAAAAATTACCGATGGCACCACTAAAAATATCACATCAAACGCCACTAACAGCGAAAACCAATGCCGATATTCGGCGAAGGGTTCCCCGGCCAAAATATCCCGAATACAGGCAACTCCGGCAAGCAATATCGGGGTCGAGACCGGGAACAGCAACAGGGGCAGCATCACCTCCCGCATTTTCGTGCTGGTCGCCATTGCGGAGAATAATGTCCCGACCGACACAAATCCGATGGTCCCCAGCAGAATGATACTTAGAATCCACCAGAAATGTTGAAATAACGGCATATTCAGGAACAGCAAAAAAAACGGCAGGGTGCACAATTCCGTAACAAATAGTATGATTAAGTTGGCGCCGAACTTTCCGAAAAATACCAGACTCCGATCCATTGGTGCCAGCAACATCCCATGAATCGCCATATTCTCTTTTTCCAGTGAAAAGGACCGGTTGAGTCCCAATATGCCGGAAAACAAGAAGGTAATCCAGAGCAACCCGGGGGTGATTGCCCGCTTCATCTCCGGGGTTGGCTCAAAGGCAAAATTAAATAACACCAAAATCAGTAGCCCGAAGATCAGCATGGAGAGGAAGGATTCCTTGGTCTTCAATTCCAGCAACAGATCTTTCCAGAGGATTGCGAAGATGTGTTTCACGCCTCAGCCTCCAGAATTCTGCGATAGGCTGTGTGATATTCTTCGAAGGACACCTGCTTCTTCTCGCTGTGGAATCCGAGGGCTCCCTTTTCCAGAATATACAGAGTATCCGCCAGATCATAGCCCGCTCTCAGATTGTGACTCACGATGATTGCAGATTTATTCTGCCTTTTATGATCCCGGATCAGGGTCTCCAGAATTTCAACACCAGATTCATCCAAACCGGTAAAAGGTTCGTCCAGAATAAGAATTTCCGGAGTATGCAATATCGCCCTTCCCAGCGCCAACCGCTGCTGCATTCCCCGGGAATAAGTTTTTACCGGATCATATTGTCGATGGTATAAATGGAGTTGTTGTAAAACTTCGGCGATCCGGGATTGATAATTTTTCATCCCGAACAGCCGGGCGGTAAACCGGAGGTTCTCCACTGCATTTAAATCGTCATAGAGATAAATCTGGTGAGAAAGGAAGCCCAGGTTATATCGCACCTCATCGGACTCTTCCCAGACATCCTGCCCATCAATCCGGATAGTTCCGGCATCAGGTTTGACTAATTTCGCCAGGAGACGAAGCAGCGTGGTTTTGCCGGCACCATTGCCGCCCGATATCACCACGAAATCCCCGGGGTTCAACGTCAGGGAAATATCACGGAGAACCGGGCGATTATGAAATGACTTTTTGAGATGTTCTGCCTGTAGAGAAACTGTCACTGCCTTCCGTTAAACTGTTACCAACCCCTCACCGCAATGTCCACAAAACTTGCTCCCTTTCGGATTTGCTGCCCCGCATTCGGCACACAAATCATGTGTCCCCAGCTGGGTACCGCAAATAGCACAAAACTTTGCGCCGGGCTTCACCGGTGAGGCACATTCCGGACAGCCGGAATCCCGAGGAGGAGAGGGAGAAGAGGTGTCGGAGATTTGACTTGTATGGTGCATATGAGATTCGATTTCATCGATAATCTCTGCCGCCTTCTGCATCAATTCCTGACGTTGGTAACGATAGTCCCGGTAAGAGAGCTTCCCCATTTCGTATTCGAAATCCGCCTCTTTGATCTGGGCATACACGTTGAATTTTTCCTGTTCCAGGTTCTTCATAGTGAGGTCATCTGTAACGCCGGCCGTACCGAGTGATCCCTTTAATAATGGGTTAATGATAAAACTGAGAACACCTGAAAATACGAGGAGAGTCAATAACGCTTCGACCATATTACAAATCCAGATCCTTCAGCTCTTCTTCAATGCGATTCTGATGGCGGTTGGTGGATGCGCGTGTTGCAGGCCCCGCCGCATTTCCATTTTCGCTCCCTGCGAATTCCGTTTCGTTTGCCCTCCCCCGCCACTTGAGAGCGATCGAATATACGACCGAACCTCCGAAGAGCAAAAAGATAAACGGCAACACATACGCTGAGAGATCAAAGCCGGATTTAGGAGGCGCTGCTAATATCTGCTTGCCATAGACCCTGGTTAACGCCTGCTTTACCTCTTTCGGAGATTTGCCGTCATCCAGTAACTGGCCCACCTGCTCCCGCACTGTTTCGCACATGCACCCTTCCATCTTACACACAGAGACCAATAACCCACAACCACACTGGCATGAGAGTGAACTGTTAATTTTATGGTACACTTCCTTATCGTAACCGGCTCCTGGGTTCGGAATACCGAGGAACAGTCCGCTCAGAAGCAGTAATGGAATAAGTTTAGCTCGCTTCATAATGATTACCGTGTTTGTTTTTCCTGTACTGTCCGGTGCCTGGTTGGCAGCATAGCGATGAGCGTGCCGAATGCCAGAATAGCGCCTCCGAGCCAGATCCACCTCACCAGCGGATTAATATATATGCGTATTGTCGCACGATTCTCCTGTTCGGTCACTCCCGCCAGGGTTGCATACAGGTCTTCCCGCCAGGTCTGGATAATATCCACTTCCGTGTTCGGTTGATCGCTCCGGTGATACATCCGTTTTTCCGGATAGAGTTTTCCATACTGCCGGCCTTCCTTAAGCACGGTGAGTTCAACAATCTGTGCGACGTGATTGGGGCGCTGGATCTGCTGGTAATCATCGTACACGAACGCGAACATCCCTGCCTGGATTGTTTCTCCCGGGGACACGGTTCGCTCCACTTCCACATTGAATGCCGATCCCGTGAAGCCGATAAAATAGAAGACAATGGCCAGATGCACAATATATCCGCCGAATCTGCTTTTGTTTTTCAAGGTCATATTGACCAATGCCCGGAAGTAATTTTCCCCGGTCATACGGCGCCTGGCGCGCATTCCCTTCCAAAATTCCTGGACAATAGCGGATCCGACAAAGACGATCAGGACAGCAGCAACGAACGGATACAGGTTCCGTACACCGACAAACCAAAAAATGGGAGCAGCTCCAACACTCAAAGAGACGGGGATCAGGAAATTTCGTTTGAAGCTCTCCAGCGAAGTCCGTCGCCATGCGAGTAACGGCCCGATTCCCGTTAACAACAGGAGCACCAACCCGATAGGAATGTTGACCTGATTGAAAAACGGGGGCCCCACGGTAATTTTTGCGCCCTGCACAGCCTCACTGACCAGCGGAAACATGGTACCCCAGAGCACCGAAAAACAAATCCCCAGAAATACCAGGTTATTTAACAGGAAGCTGCTCTCCCTGGAAGACAGCGATTCCAATTTATTCCTCGTTTTCAACACATCCAGCCGCGAGAGGAGCAACAGGACAGACACGATAATGATGAGCGCCAGGAACCCTGAAAAGAAGGGACCAATCGAGGAGGCCGTAAATGAATGCACACTGGAGATCACGCCGCTGCGCGTGAGAAACGTGCCAAAGATAGAGAGGAAAAACGTAAGCATAATGAGCACCATATTCCACACCCGGAGCATATTTTTCTTTTCCTGAATAATCACCGAATGGAGAAAGGCCGTTCCCGTCAACCATGGCATAAGTGAGGCGTTTTCCACCGGATCCCATGCCCAGTAGCCACCCCATCCCAATTCCACATACGCCCATTTGCCTCCCAGGGTGATTCCGATACTCAGACAGAGCCAGGCAAATAAGGTCCACCGACGAGTTGAAGTAATCCAGAAACTATCCAGCTTCCCGGTCAACATCGCTGACATGGCAAAGGCGAAAGGAATGGTGAATCCGATATACCCCAGATAGAGCAGCGGCGGATGGATTATCATTCCCGGATTCTGCAGCTGGGGATTCAGGCCCTGACCATCCGGCACACTAAACCCGGCCGGAATCAGGTCAAATGGATTGGCAATAAAATTATTTAGTGTCAGAAAGAAGAGCTGAACGACCAGAATAGTCGCAATGGCATACGGAAGCAGATGCAAATTGTGCTTCCGATTTTGGATCACCGCTGTCACGGCGTACACCGCCAGAATCCAGCTCCAGAAGAGCAGCGAGCCGTCCTGTCCCGCCCACAACGCTGTCAGCTTATAATGCGGCGGGGTATTCCTGCTGGTATACTGCGCAACATACTCGATCTGAAAATTACTGGCTACCAATTCACGAAGCAGAAGTACTACCGCTATCGTAATTAATCCCGCTATTCCCAGGACAATTCGGTTCGCAACCTCCATATACGCCTGACTGCGAGTCTTTCGCGCATAAATGGAGACCCCGATTCCCCCCAGGGCCAGAACAAAAGCCAGCTGCATGGATATGTTTGCTAGTGTAACCATAGATTAGAACAGTCCCGTCATCCCAATTCAGTAGTCGTCGTGTTCGTTCAATACCCCGGTGTGTTCTTTAACTCCTGCATGGCCTCCTGGTCAGTAACATCAGCCTCGTATCGCGATGCACACTTGGCCATAAGATTATCCGCATGAAAGACTCCGGATTCTGTATAAGATCCTTCCACGATGACTTCCGCGCCATCCTTAAACATATCCGGTGTAATCCCCTGGTACTCCACCGGTACTTTCTCCCCCTCCTGGACCAGAGAAAAACGGGTAAACAGCTGATCATCGCCCTTTGTGATACTTCCCTTAACCACGTTCCCCGCCATGCGAATCCTTTCCCCGTATAATTCAGAACCCTTGGCATGCAATTCTTCCACGGTGACATAAAAAACCTGGTTCCCCCGAAAGCCGCTGGCAATAATGTAAATAAGTGCCCCCGCGACAAGGATTCCACTGACAAGAAATTTACGCTGTTTCTTCTTCATAGAGAGCCTCTATTATGACTTAATGAGTCGCATTAACTGCTAAATATATTTCCCCGGACTGTAGTTGTCAAATCTTTTACCTACCGAATATTCGACTTCCAAGTGATTTCCACTGCCATAAAACGTTAAACGGTTACTGCCATTTCAAGTTTCACTTCTTCCAGCAATCTTTGATGAACCTCCTGTACATCCTGGCCGACCTCTTCATAAAGACGCAACTGATGTTGTGCTTCATTTCCGGTTTCTAAAATCTCTTCGACTGTTTCCAGGTAGGGCAGTGTTTCTAATTCCTCGGCCACCGGCGATGCATATTCTATCATATGGGCAATGGCGTCTCGCATGGAAAGAATATTGCCGGTATTCGGACCGATAATATCACAGTCTAATCCAAATCTGTTTGCTTTCCAGAGCGCATCATTCAAATATTCGCTACTCAGTACCGGCTCCATTATCCCTGCACGCAAATCCTGCAGCGTTCTCCCGACCAGCGCCTGACACAGAGCAATAAAAAAGCGGGTGCGTTCCAGAGAGTTCTGGACATCGCATACCCGGAATTCGATGGTGCCGTAGTCGACATGGGGACGTATCTTCCACCAGATTTGACGCGGTTTCTGGATGGTGCCCGATTCGACCATTTTTTGTATCAGCGCTTCATACTCGGCAAAATCGTGAAACGCCGGGGGGATATTTGTACGGGGGAATGCGCCGAATTGCATGGTTCGGGAAGAATACAACCCAGTGGGACGCCCCTCGAAGAATGGAGAATTCGCCGAAAGCGCCAGCATCGGTGCCAGCCAGCGCCGTAGCCCGTTATTCAGGTGGATGGCTGTTTCAGGCTCATCAACACCAATATGGATATGTAATCCGTACGTGATATTCCGAAGTGCATAATACTGGAGTTGATAGGCCACCCATTGATACGTTTCATTCCGGACGAACTGCTGATCCTGCCAGCGGGCAAACGGATGCGTGCCGTTAATTCCCATCACGATCCCTAACTCCACACAAATCCTGTTCAATAATTGCCGCAGACTTACGACCTCCTCCACAGCCTCCTCCACTGTGGCGACCACCGGTGTGTTCGTTTCAATTTCACTTAACAACAGTTCATAACTGAATCGTTCACGAAGGCTCTCATCAACTCGCGATAAAACATCATCCACTTTGTGCACTAAATCGCCGGTTTCAGGCGAACAGAACATGAACTCCTCTTCTACGCCGATGGTCAGCGGTGTGTTTTTCTCGAATTTTATCTCATGCATGTATATTTATGAACTCCTTTTATGCTTCTCATTTTGCCTATGGTTTCATTTCTCTTTTTGGTTTTTCTTACGCAGCCGATCCACCTGTTCCATGCTGATGGTAAAGCGGCCCAATACCTCCCTTCCCAAACGGTTTCCGTGACTATCCGATCCCCCGCTTACCACCAGATCATACTGGTCTGCCAGCGCGGAGTATTTCTCCACATCTCGCAAACTGTGACTGGAGTGGACCACCTCGACCGCATCCAATCCCAGCCGGGCCAAGCGGGCTATGATCGAATCATCACCGACTGTCTTCGGGTGGGCGAGACTGCTCACGCCGCCGATAGTGTGAATTAATTCGATTAGCTCACCGGCGTCAGAAGTGGGTTTCGGAACGTAAGCAGGCTTTCCTCGGACGAGCAAATCCCGGAATACTTCGTGCATAGCATGATACTCACTCACCTGCATCACTGCTTCCGCAATATGCGGTCGGCCCAGGATGCCGCCATCCGCAATTGAAAACAACCGATCCATGGAAATCTCAAACCCTAACCCCTGCAGCTTTTGAACTATTGCCTCCGCCCGGGCCAGCCGGCGTTCTTCACATAACTTCAAATATTCAATGAGCCGGGAATCATGATGATCAATGAAATATCCGAGCAAATGCACACTCATATCGTTCCACCGGGAGCTAAACTCGATTCCGGGAATCACCTCAATAGCGGTGTTCCCTGCTAAAGACCGGGCCTTATCCACGGCTGCCACGGTATCATGATCCGTGATACTGATGGCTCGCAGCTTTTTCTTCCCGGCGAGGTGGATAAGATCCGCTACCGAATTCGTGCTGTCCGAATATTTCGAATGAATATGTAAATCAGCACTCGGCTTTTGTGTATATACCATGAATCTTTGTTGCTCTTTCGGATTCGCAATATCTTGTGCCCGCCGGTTCCGCTGAATTCCCGTATCAACTTTTCCGGATACTTCCTGCTATACTCCCTCTCAGTGATAACTCTCTAGCCGGCTA
Source organism: uncultured bacterium (assembly GCA_964413425.1). Classification (GTDB taxonomy): domain Bacteria; phylum Fidelibacterota; class JAANXI01; order JAANXI01; family JAANXI01; genus DATFLS01. The sequence goes on along the minus strand of CAYPST010000018.1, from coordinate 434 downwards.
TCGAACGTCTCTTTTCTGTACCATCCAGCCCTCTTTGGTATTCAATCACTTCCGTATGGCGTATTCTAATATCTTTCATTTAATTTTCTACTCTCTTTCTGTAAAACCTCTAAAGTAAATGTATTCAAGGAATATTCAAAATAAAAGCACACTGGTTGGCTGCTGTTTATCCTCCAAGAATCATTTCTCCAATACCTTCAATAACTGAGACTGTTTGAACCAGGAAGCAACAGAAAAATGGTGAACCAGTCGTCCGTTGTTTCCACATAGAGGATATATTCCGACGAGTTTTCGGAAAATACTGAGGAGTATTATTCAGTCTTTCTTTGCGCCCCGGCATGCTGGACAATCTCTGCGTTTTCGAAATAGCCTCATTAACTGAGTCTGTTTAGAAAACGCCTCGCCCCGAAGGGATGCTCCGAAGTCCCAGAAGG
>CAYPST010000017.1:0-56736 GCA_964413425.1 uncultured bacterium | reverse complement strand
TCGGGAAGGCGGCCACACGGTCGGCGCCGGGGTCGTGACCGAAATTACCGAATAAATACAGCAGAAAAGAGAGGTAAAGTACGTTGGCATCTCAGCAGAAATTACGAATCAAATTAAAAGCATATGATCACAATCTGTTGGATAAATCCACCGAGAAGATTGTCCGTACAGCGAAATCAACAGGTGCGGTGATCTCCGGGCCAATACCTTTACCAACAGATCGCACAGTATATACGGTGCTGCGATCACCCCATGTGGATAAAAAAGCTCGCGAACAATTTCAGACCAAGATTCATAAACGACTGATTGATATTCTGAATTCCACTTCGAAAACGGTCGATGCGCTGATGAAGCTTGACCTTCCCGCTGGTGTGGATATTGAAATTAAAGTGTAAGTGAGGAAGTAGAATCACCATGAATGGATTAATCGGCAAAAAAGTGGGAATGACGCGGGTGTTCTCTGATACCGGGGAAAATATCCCGGTCACCGTAATCGAGGCCGGACCGTGTTACGTGACCCAGATAAAAACGAATGAGCTCGATGGTTATGAAGCGGTCCAGTTGGGATTCGACCCGAAAAAGCAGAAAAATGCCACCAAACCGGAGATCGGCCACACGCAGAAAGCTGAAGTTGATCCCATGTTCGTCTTGAAGGAATTTCAAATCAATGATAATACGGAAGAGATAGATCTTGGGGATGCGGTGAAGGTGGATATTTTTCAGGCCGGTGAACGTGTTGATGTTATGGGAATCAGCAAAGGCCGGGGTTTTGCGGGAGTGGTAAAGCGCCACAAATTCAGCGGAGGACCCAAGACGCACGGACAGAGTAATAAGTATCGGGCACCGGGATCCATTGGCGCCAGTGCTGATCCGTCCCGAGTGTTTCCGGGAATGCGCATGCCCGGCCAATATGGCAATAAGCAAGTGACACAAAAATCCCTGGTCGTGGTCGCCACGGATCCCGACCAGAATCTGTTGTTGGTGAAAGGGGCTGTTCCGGGGCCGAAGAACGGTTATTTAGTAATACGGAAAGCGTGATTGAGGACATTTATGAAGGCTGAATTATTTAAAGCAGACGGAACAAGCGCTGGCAAGAAGGTCGATCTGCCGGATTCGATTTTCCAGGCCGATCCGAACGATCATCTCATCTATCAGGCAGTGGTGACAGAGATGACCAACAGACGATCCGGAACCCATTCCGCCAAAACGCGCAGTGAGGCACGTGGTGGCGGTGCGAAGCCCTGGCGCCAGAAAGGGACCGGCCGGGCACGAGCAGGTACCATCCGTTCACCCCTGTGGGCGGGTGGTGGAGTGATATTCCCTCCGAAGCCGCATAAATATAAGATGCGGATGAATAAAAAGGCCAAGCGCGGTGCCCGTCGCAGTGCGTTTTCATACCGGGCGTCCGATAATCAGGTATTTGTGATAGCCGAGCCTGAGTTCGAAGAGCCGAAGACAAAACGGATGGCGGCGATTCTGTCTGATATGGGATTAGGCGAGAAGAAAGTGCTGTTTCTTACTGGGAAACATGATAAAAACCTGTATCTCTCAGGGCGGAACATTCCCACACTCAATATCAAAAAAGCGGTGGATGCCTCCACGTATGACGTCCTGGATTGTGAAGCGGTAGTCATCACTGAAGCAGGACTGGAGCAATTAACCGGTTCCCTGGCCACTGAGATAGAAAGCTAGAGGATCAGAGATTATGGCGAAAAAGCGTGCAATTATTCTACGGCCCTTGTTTACCGAAAAACTGACGGAGCTGGGAGAGACCGAACGGAAGTATGGGTTCGAGGTGCGCCATGATGCAAATAAAATTGAAATTAAAAGAGCGGTGGAAAAGAAGTTCGGTGTGAATGTGCAAAAGGTCGCCACCATGAACATGAACGGGAAAGCGAAAAGCATGACGACCAGAAGCGGAGGGAACGTGATCCGCACCTTTGGCCGAAGGAAAAACTGGAAAAAGGCAATTGTAACCCTGGAAGAAGGACAGGCCATCGATTTGTATCAGGGCGAAGGGGTTTCACTCTAAACCAGCAAACAACATAGATTATTATGCCGACAAAAAAAGTAAAACCGATTACTCCCGGGCAAAGATTTACGACCAGGAGCAATTATTACGAGATCACCAAATCGGAGCCGGAAGAAAGTTTGCTCGAACCGCTGAAGAAGTCTGGTGGAAGGAATAACAAAGGGCGCATTACCATCAGACGGCGGGGAGGTGGTCATAAACGCCGGTATCGGATTATCGATTTCAAACGGAATAAGTTTGATATCCCCGGAAAGGTCATTGCGGTTGAGTATGATCCGAACCGATCAGCCAGAATCGCTCTAGTACAGTATCTGGATGGAGAAAAGCGATATATTCTTGCCCCGGAAGGATTGAGAGTGGGCGACGAGGTGGTATCTGGTGAACGGGTGCCCCTGAAGCCGGGCAACGCGCTTCCTTTGAAAAGTATTCCCCAGGGAGCAATGGTCCATAATGTGGAATTGAAGCCCGGGAAAGGCGGGCAGATAGTCCGGAGCGCAGGGACCTCGGCCCAGATCACAGCCAAGGAAGGGAAGTATGTTACCTTGAAACTGCCTTCCGGAGAAAGCCGGATGTTTCTGCAGGAGTGCCGTGCCACCCTGGGAGAAGTGGGGAATAAAGAGCATGAAAATGTGAAGTTAGGTAAAGCCGGACGGAGCCGCTGGTTAGGCCGGCGGCCCAAAGTACGAGGGGTTTCCATGAACCCGGTCGATCATCCCATGGGAGGTGGTGAAGGCCACACCCATGGCGGCGGACATCCCCGCAGTCCCTGGGGCTGGAAAACGAAAGGGAAGAAGACCCGCAAGAAAAAAGAGTCGGATCGTTATATTGTAAAACGAAGACCAACCAACAAGAGAAGATAAGGATATTATGAGTCGCTCATTGAAGAAGGGTCCTTACGTAGACCCGAATCTGGAACGAAAAGTTGAGGAGTTGAATCGCCAGAATAAAAAGCAGGTGATTAAGACCTGGGCGCGCGCTTCAATGATTACCCCGGATTTTGTCGGACATACGTTTGCGGTTCATACCGGCAATAAATTCGTTCCGGTCTATATTACGGAAAATATGGTGGGGCATAAATTGGGTGAATTCGCCCCAACTCGCACGTTCCGCGGACATGCTCGAGCAGAGAAGACAGCAAGGCTTAAACGATAAACAAGGAATATACCGAAGAATCATGGAAGCAGTTGCGAAAGCCAAATACGTTCGACAATCAGCCCGGAAGATACGACAGGTGGTGGACATGATTCGCGGGAAACCGGTGAATGAAGCGTTGAATGTTCTGCACTTTACGCCGAAAAAAGCAGCGGCGACAGTGGAAAAGACGTTGATGTCCGCGGTGTCCAATTTTATGAATACCGATGAAGGCGCCGGAGTCGATCCGGATGAGTTAGTGGTGAAAGAAATATATGTCGACGAAGGCCCCATGGCAAAACGGTACCGTCCCCGTGCAATGGGGCGGGCGACCGTGGTAAGAAAGCGATCAAGTCATTTGACTATCGTGGTGTCAGACTTGACCAACGAAAACGATTAACAAGTAGGGAGGTCCATTGGGTCAAAAAACACATCCCATAGGATTTCGGCTGGGCGTCATTCGGAATTGGTCGTCCAACTGGTTCGATGAGAAAAATTTCGCAGTGAATCTGGATGAAGATATCACCCTGCGAAAGTATATCCGTCAGCGTATGCCCAATGCCGGGATTTCGCGGATCGAATTAAATCGGACGTCGAAGAAGATCACGTTAACCATCCATACTTCCCGGCCGGGAATTGTGATCGGAAAGGGTGGAAGTGAAGTGGATCAATTGCGTGAAGAGGTGAAAGCCCTCACCAATATGGAGGTCCAGATCAATGTGAATGAGGTGAAGCGGCCTGAGCTTGACGCCTATCTGGTGGCAGATAATATCGCCCGGCAGATCGAACGGAAGATAGCATTTCGCCGGGTCATCAAAAAAGCCATACAGTCTACCATGCGGATGGGGGCGGAGGGCATTCGGATTCGTGCTGCCGGTCGGCTGGGTGGTTCGGAAATGGCTCGACAGGAGAATTATCATGAAGGGCGCGTGCCGCTTCACACCCTCCGGGCCGATATCGATTTTGCCACTATCACGGCAAAGACGACCTATGGTTCAATCGGCATTAAGGTCTGGATCTGTAACGGTGAAGTTGTCTGAGCAGAGGAGCGAATACTTATGTTAATGCCAAAACAGATGAAGCACCGGAAACACCACCGCGGGCGGACGAAGGGATATACCAAACGTGGTGATGAGGTGAGCTTTGGCACTTACGGGTTAAAAGCGGTGGAACCCGGATGGATCACCGGCCGGCAAATTGAAGCCGCCCGTGTTGCAATTACCCGGCACGTACGGAAACACGGAAAGTTGTGGATTCGGATCTTCCCGGATAAACCGGTGACTCAGAAACCTGCTGAAACGCGCATGGGAAAGGGAAAAGGAGCGCCAGAATATTACGTAGCGGTGGTGAGGCCGGGGCGGATTATGTTCGAGGTGGAAGGGGTGAATGAAGAAGTGGCAGCGCGTGCCATGAAACAGGCAGGGTATAAATTGCCAATTAAGACAAAGTTTGTAACCCGGCGGGAAATCGGAGGTTGATGTGAAGAAAGACCAGTTGCGCGAATTGTCGATTGACGAGCTGGAGATTCGCCTGGAAGAAGATCGCGAGGAGCTGGAGAATCTCCGGTTCCAACAGACACTGCAGCAGGTAGAGAATCCACTGCGTATCCGTCATTTGCGTCGAGAAATTGCTCAAATACTCACCGTGTTACGAGAATACGAACTTGGAATCCGGAAGAAACCAGAAGGAACGAGTGCTGCATGAGTGAACGCGGAATCTCAAAATCAAAAGTCGGGACGGTCATCAGCAACAAAATGGATAAGAGTATCGTGGTGCGAGTGAATCGAAAGGTGGAGCATCCCTTGTATAAAAAATATGTTACTCGCTCCTCGAAGTTTATGGCTCATGACCCGAACAACGAATGCCTGGAGGGTGATACGGTTGAAATTGTGGAAACGCGCCCCCTCAGCCGCCATAAACGATGGCGATTGCGAAAGATTCTCGAACGAGCGGAACACGTATAGCGGTAGAGTAGAAAGGAAGAATGAGCGATGATCCAGGTGCAGAGCCGGCTGAATGTTGCGGATAATACCGGAGCGAAGAAAATTGAATGTATCAAGGTGCCGGGTGGTAGCAGACGTCGATATGCCCATGTGGGCGATGTGATTGTTGTGTCGGTAAAAAATGCGATTCCAGGGGGTCAGATCAAAAAGGGTGATATTTCGAAAGCAGTGATTGTGCGTACCAAGAAAGAACAACGGCGGAAAGACGGCAGCTACATTCGATTTGATGAGAATGCGGCTGTCCTGATCGCAGACACTCTGGAACCCCGGGGAACCCGCATTTTCGGACCGGTTGCCAGGGAACTCCGGGAAAAGCGGTATATGCGAATCGTCTCTATGGCTCCGGAAGTATTATAAACGAGGAAAGAAGTATGAAGATCAAAAAAGGTGACGAGGTGTTAATCACTGCGGGCAATGATCGCGGAAAGCGGGGCAGAGTACTCCATGTGATTCCAAAACGGAACCGGGTGATCGTGGAGGGGATACACTTTATTAAACGGCATACCCGGCCCACGCAAAATAATCCACAGGGCGGAATTGTCGAAAAGGAAGCTCCAATCCACGTATCCAACGTACAATTGATCCATAATGGAACGCCAACCCGGGTGGGCTTTACCTATCTGGAAGACGGAACCAAAGCCCGGGTAGCGAAAGAAACAGGTGAAGTAATTGATACGCAATAGGGATAGAACCGATGGCTGACTACGTACCGAGATTATTACAACATTATCGAGAAGAAGTTATCCCTGCTCTACGGGAGCGCTTTCAGTATAAGAACAGCATGGAAGTGCCGGGACTGAGAAAGATTACCTTGAATATGGGACTGGGTGAAGCGAAAAATGAACCCCAGCAGTTGGAGGCCGGCCTCAATGAATTAACCACCATCGCCGGGCAACAAGCGGTGGTGACACGGGCGAAAAAATCGATTTCGAACTTTAACATCCGTCAAGGGATGCCCATTGGTTGCCGTGTGACCCTGCGGGGGGTGCGCATGCATGAATTTCTGGATAAATTCATCACCTTGGCGCTCCCGCGGGTGCGAGATTTCAGTGGAGTGTCGGATAAGGCTTTCGATGGGTCGGGAAATTACAGCATCGGTGTCAAAGAACAGATTATCTTCCCGGAGATTGAATACGATAAGGTGGACCGAATCCGGGGCATGGATGTGACTATTGTGACGACCGCAAATTCAGATGAAGAAGCGTATGAGCTGTTAAAATTATTTGGGATGCCTTTTAGACGGGGAGCCGAGGCATCACAACATGCAGCATAACTACTTGAGGTGATATCTTTATGGCGAAAAAATCGAAAATAGCCAAGGCAAATCGTGAACCAAAATACAGCACTCGTAAAAATAACCGGTGTAATAATTGCGGACGGCCTCGGGGATATATACGAAAGTTCGGTTTGTGCCGGTTATGTTTTCGTGAGATGGCACTGCGGGGCGAAATTCCCGGCGTAACAAAGGCAAGCTGGTAAGTAAAAGGGCGTCCGACGGAGGAACAGAACGATGAGCATGAGTGATTCCATCGCAGATTATCTGACTCGCATTCGAAATGCCGCCCAGGCCAATCATCGCTGGGTGGATATTCCCGCTTCGAATTTGAAAAAGCGGATGAGTCTGTTGTTGAAGCGTGAGAATTTCATTAAAGATTTCTTTATCATTGAGGATGATACGCAGGATATCATTCGAATTTTTCTCAAATATGATCGGGACGGAAACAGCGTGATTGAAGGCCTCCAGAGGGCGAGCAGACCCGGTCGACGGCGCTATGTCGGCGCGGATGCAATCCCTCGCGTCCGGAATGGTCTTGGGGTGGCTGTTCTCACGACTTCAAGAGGGGTGATGACGGATAAACAGGCTCGCGTGATGGGAATTGGCGGCGAAGTGTTGTGTTACGTTTGGTAGGGAGAAAAGGAACAAATGTCACGTATCGGTAGAAAACCAGTCAAAATTCCGGAAAAAGTGGAAGCCAGGGTCAGAAAGAATACTCTGACAGTTCAAGGTCCGCTCGGAGAATTAAATTATGAATTCCATCCGGACATAACAGTGAAGGTGGCAGACGATCATATTATTGCCACCCGGCCATCGGATTCAAAGAAGCACAAAGCCCTGCACGGATTGACACGGGCGCTTATTCAAAATACGCTGGAAGGGGTCAGCCGGGGATTTCAAAAAAATCTGGAGATTCAGGGAGTCGGATATAACGTGGAGCGCAAAAGTGATACGAAAATTTTACTCAATCTCGGGTACTCCCATCCCATTCTGTTCGAAGGTCCGGAAGATATTACCCTGGAAATCCCTGATAATACCCATATCCGGGTCAAAGGCATGGATAAACAGCTGGTCGGGCAGGTTGCCGCAAAAATTCGTTCGTTCCGTCCACCGGAACCATATAAAGGGAAAGGCATACGATACGTTGATGAGTATGTCAGACGAAAAGCTGGTAAAGCTGCAGTTGCAAAATAATTGAGGCGTATGGAGTAAATCGAACTTATGGGGACAAGTAACAATCGACAGCGAAAGAGGAGACACGTCCGGAAGAAAATTTTCGGGTTGCCCGACAGACCGCGTCTGTCAGTGTTCCGGAGTAACAAACACATCTACGCTCAGATTATAAACGATATCACAGGACATACGGTAGTCAGTGCGTCCTCGCGGGATACGGATTTGCAGGAGAAGGCCCGGGAGGCTGCGAGTAAAACCGACCTGGGAAAAATTGTGGGAAAACACCTCGCACAGAAGGCAGTCGACTCCGGCATCACCCAGGTTGTATTTGATCGCAACGGATATCGGTATCACGGTCGTATTAAAGCTTTAGCCGAGGCGGCTCGTGAAGGTGGGCTGAAATTCTAACAGAAATCGCAGGGATTTTATATTGAAGAAACGACACATCAATCCGGCAGAACTGAATTTAAAGGACGAAAAGGTCGTGAAAATTAATCGGGTGGCCAAAGTGGTCACCGGGGGACGAAACTTCTCGTTCAACGCCATTGTCGTTGTTGGCGATGGAAACGGACATGTAGGGGTGGGGCTCGGGAAAGCCAATGGTGTGGTGGAAGCGATCAGTAAAGGGCGTGAGCGAGCCAAAAAGAATTTATTCAAGGTGCCTATTATCAATGGAACGATTCCCCATACGATTGAGGGCAAGTTCAGTGCAGGAAGGGTGCTTTTGAAACCTGCGTCTCCCGGTACGGGCATTATTGCCGGCGGCCCGGTGAGAGCGTTAATGGAACAAGCGGGTGTTCGCGATATTCTCACCAAATCCCTCGGGAGCCAGAATCCGCATAATATGATTAAGGCTGCTGTAGACGGACTCCAGCGTTTGCGCGATGCATATACAGTGGCAGAACGACGCGGGATCACTGTTGAAGAATTATTTAATCCATAAACACGAATAGCATGGTAAACTCATGGCAAAGAAGAAACAGTTGAAAATTACCCAGAAGAAGAGTGGTATTGGATCGAATAAAACCCAAAAGGCCACTATCCGAGCACTGGGATTACGGCGTAACTATCGAACGGTGATTAAGAATGACGATCCGGCCATTCGTGGAATGATTGAGAAAGTTCAACATTTGGTAGACGTAGAAGAGGTGTAGTTCTATGGATTTAAGCTCGTTACATTATGCGCCGGGTGCCCGCCGCGGGCGCAAAAAACGTGTGGGGCGCGGCAACGGATCCGGGTACGGTACCTATGCTGGTCGGGGCTCGAAAGGCCAACTAGCCCGATCCGGGCATAAGCGCCGCCCCTGGTTTGAAGGGGGACAAATGCCTATTCAACGGCGTCTTCCGAAGCGGGGGTTTCATAATACATTTCGTACGGAATACCAGATTGTGAATGTGGGAGATCTGGAGAGAATCGCTTCGAAAGAGATTACCCCGGAAGTCCTGGCTGACCATGGTATGGTGGACCTGGGTGGTAATCCGATCAAGATCCTGGGAGATGGCGAGGCACCAGAGAACCGGAAAGTGACGGCTCATGCCTTTTCGAAGTCTGCTGTAGACAAAATTACATCTGCAGGAGGTGCCATAGAGTATCTATGATTGAGAGTTTCCGCAGTATTTTCAAAATTCCCGAACTCAGAAAACGGATCATTTTCACACTGATGATTCTGATTGTGTACCGGATCGGCGGACATATCCCCACTCCCGGCATCGACAGTCAGGCCCTCGCTCAGGCGATGAGCAACATGCAAAATACCCTGTTCGGGTTGTATGATATGTTCGCAGGCGGGGCATTCGGAAAAGCGACCATCTTTGCCCTGGGCATTATGCCATACATCAGTGCGGCGATCATTATCCAGCTGCTGGGCGCCGTCTTTCCTTACTTCCAGCGTTTGCAGAAAGAAGGTGAAGAAGGGCAGAAGAAAATCACCCAGCTTACCCGGTACGGTACAGTCGCGATTTCTGCATTGCAGGCGTATGGGGTGAGTATTTTCCTGCAGAATATGACGGCGGGTGGTGGTGCCGCTGCAAGGTCAGTGGTGATCAATCCCGGGATTGGCTTCCAGTTGCTGACCGTAATCACGCTGGTCAGCGGAACGATTTTTGTAATGTGGCTGGGAGAACAAATTTCTGAACGAGGGATTGGGAATGGAATTTCCTTGCTCATTACTATTGGGATTCTGGTGCTGTTACCGAATGTCATTATCAATGAAGCTACCCTTATTCAACAGGGAGTACGAGGTATTTTCACGGAAGTGGTCCTCATTGCATTGATGGTTGTGGTGGTCGGAGCACTGGTATTGCTCACCCAGGGAACGCGAAAATTACCTGTGCAGTATGCCAAGCGAGTGGTGGGCCGGAAGGTCTACGGAGGGCAGTCCACGCATATACCGCTGCGGATCAACACCGCCGGGGTCATGCCCATTATTTTTGCCCAGGCTATCATGTTTGTCCCACAGACTATTGCGACCTTTTTTGGCGGGAACGAAGTGATGCAGGGGTTTCTGCGATATTTCGATATCCAGCATCCGGTGTACTGGATCATCTTTGGAACAATGATCATATTTTTCACGTACTTCTATACGGCAATAGCCTTTAATCCGGTGGAAGTGGCGGATAATATGAAACGGCACGGGGGATTTATACCGGGAATTCGCCCCGGCAAACGAACAGCGGAATATATTGACCGGATTTTAACAAGGATTACGTTACCGGGTTCGATCTTTCTGGCTGTCGTGGCGGTGTTACCCTACTTGATTATGAATGTTTTTAATGTGGATTACAGCCTGGCGTCTTTTTTCGGAGGTACCAGTTTGTTGATTATCGTTGGCGTCTCGCTTGATACCCTCCAGCAAGTGGAGTCACATTTGATTATGCGGCATTATGATGGTTTTATGAAGGGGGCACGTATTCGAGGAAGGCGACGGATGTAACTGAGTGTGCGATAATGACACGAAGTACTGTTGAAATAGAAAAAATTCGAGGATCAGGCACTATCGTTGCTGATACATTGCGGATGTTGGAAACACATCTACAACCGGGGGTGAAAACGCGGGAGCTCGATGAGCTGGCGGAGGAATATATACGATCCCGGGGCGGACGTCCGGCATTTAAAGGATATTATGGATTTCCTGCCTCGCTCTGTATCAGCATCAATAATGAAGTAGTGCATGGAATTCCGGGTGAACGGGAGTTGCACTCCGGTGACATAGTTAGTATCGATTGCGGAGTGGAGAAGAACGGCTATTACGGCGATCATGCCAGAACCTTCATCATTGGAACTGCCGATGCGAAAATTCAGCAATTGATTGATACTACCTACCGGGCACTGTTATACGGAATTGAGGAAGCCCGGGTAGGTAAGCGGCTGTACGATATAGGGCATGTTGTTCAAACGTATGCCGAAGGTCAGGGGTTCTCGGTGATTCGGAAACTGGTCGGGCATGGCATCGGCACCCAGCTGCACGAGGAACCTCAGGTGCCGAATTATGGAAAAGCGGGCACGGGTCCGCCGTTACAGAAAGGGATGGTTATTGCTATTGAGCCTATGATTAATGAAGGTGATTACGACGTGTATACCGGTGATGATGGCTGGACGGTGTTCACTTCTGATGGTAAATTATCGGCTCATTTCGAGCACACAGTGTGTATCACGGAAAACGGTCCGGATATTTTATCGTTACCAAGTAATTCGAACCAATAAGCGAGGACAGGAATTTGGCAAAAGAGAAACCGATTCGTATTGATGGCATTGTGAAAGAAACACTGCCCAACGCTACTTTCAAAGTCGAATTGGAAAACGGTCACGAAGTCCATGCGCATATCTCCGGGAAGATGCGGATGAACTATATTAAGATTCTGCCCGGAGATAAGGTGACACTGGAATTATCTCCCTATGATTTGTCTCGCGGCCGGGTAGTGTATCGGTATAAGTAATGACCGATAATGGGTGGCAGAAGCATGAGAACTGATAACGAAGGGAGTAAGCGGTGAAGGTACGTTCTTCGGTAAAAAAAATGTGCAAGAAGTGCAGAATCATCCGCAGAAAGGGTGTTGTTCGTGTGATCTGTTCGAATCCCAAACATAAGCAACGCCAAGGATAAATTTGAAAGGAGGATCACATGGCTCGTATCGGAGGAGTTGATATCCCCCGGGATAAAAAAATCAAAATCAGTTTGACTTACATCTACGGCATTGGACGGAGCACTGCGCTGGAGATTCTGGACAAAGCAGGGATCGATCCGGAGATTCGCACCAAAGATCTTTCCGATGATCAGGTGCAGGCAATCCGGAATATGATCAGTACGGATTACAAGATTGAAGGCGCGTTACGGACCGAGCGGAATATGAATATCAAACGGCTGATGGATATTGGTTCGTATAAAGGGCTTCGCCATCGCCGGGGACTGCCCGTGAACGGTCAGCGAACAAAAACAAATGCCCGGTCCCGCAAAGGGAAGAAGAGGACGGTGGGCCGGAAGCGCAAAAAAGTCGGGAAGAAGGGATAAGATTCAGGTGAGAACCTGATCAGGAAGTAACAAAACCTGGAGGTTAACGTGGCAAAAGGATCGAGTAAAAAACGGGGGCGCAAGAAGAAACAGCGTGTCGAAGCTGAAGGGATTGCCCACATTAAAGCAACGTTTAATAATACGACAGTGACACTCACCGATAAATTCGGGAATGCCATTTCCTGGGCGTCTGCCGGGAAGCTGGGATTCAAAGGATCCCGGAAGAATACGCCGTTTGCTGCCGGACAGGCGGCAGAGGCAGCGGCACGCGAGGCCATCGATTTAGGATTGCAGCGGGTGGAGGTACAGGTGAAAGGACCCGGTTCTGGCCGGGATGCGGCAATTCGCTCTTTGCATTCCGCCGGATTGGATATCTCGGCTATCAAGGATGTAACCCCGATCCCGCATAACGGGTGCCGCCCCCCGAAGCGTCGCCGGGTGTAACGAAAAGCAAGAACTTAAAAGAGGAGTGGACAAGGAGAGTTATGGCAAGATATACTGGTCCAGTATGTAAACTGTGCCGTCGGGAAGGCGAAAAACTATTTCTCAAGGGGAGTCGCTGTCTCTCCTCCAAATGTGCTATTGAACGGAAGGGGTATGCACCTGGGCAGCACGGGCAGGGCAGAAGACGGCGGTTATCCGACTATGGTACCCAGCTTCGGGAGAAACAGAAAGTTCGACGTATCTATGGTATCCTGGAGGAGCAGTTCCGAAATTATTTTCATGCCGCAGACAGCATGGCGGGGGTGACCGGGACCAACTTAATGCAGTTGCTGGAATCGCGTCTGGATAACACCGTATTTCGGCTCGGTTTTGCCTCTTCACGAGCCCAGGGCCGAATGCTCGTAAAGCATAATCATATTCGCGTGAACGGCCGACGGGTTAATGTCCCTTCGTATCAAGTCACTCCCGGCGATATAATTCAGGTTCGTGACAAAAGTAAGAAAATGGAGGCCATTCACGAATCGATGCAAAAGATCAAGGGAGAACATCCACTTCCCTGGTTAGAATTAGACAAGGCGAATTTGGAGGGTACTTTTTTGCATGTACCTGAACGCGATGAAATGGGCCTCGAGGTAAATGAACAATTAGTGGTAGAGTATTACTCGAAATAACAAAAGAGGTAGGAATTGGACATATGCCAAATTTCCAAATACCAAGCAAGGTTAGCATAGATCAAAAATCAGCAACAAAGACATTTGCACGATTCATTTATGAACCGCTGGAACGCGGGTACGGCATTACGATTGGAAATGCATTTCGCCGGGTGCTGATGTCATCCATACCGGGCGCTGCGATTACCTCCATCAAAGTCGATGGAGTACAACATGAATTCTCCACCATTGAAGGAGTGGTAGAAGACGTGTCTGATATCATCCTGAATTTGAAACAAGTGAAAATTCGATTGAACGACAGCAAACACGAGAAGGTCTCCATGCATCTGGAGGGGCCCGGTGAGTTAAAAGCCAGTGAACTTATCAACGGATCCACAGAATTTGAGCTGATGAATCCCGATCAACATATTCTCACCATGAATGAGAATGCCGATTTCAATATGGAAGTGATGATCGGCCGCGGCCGCGGATATGTCCCTGCAGAGAGAAATAAGCTGCCGGAAGCACCCATTGGGATGGTATTTATCGACTCAATATTCTCACCAGTGACGAGCGTGACTTTTCACGTGGAAGAGTTGCAGACCGCGGAAAAGGAAAATATGGAACGGCTGAATCTGGAAGTGACCACAGACGGGAGCATTTCGCCTGCCAATGCGGTGGGATATGCAGCCCAGGTGCTGCGGGAACACATCCAGCCCTTCATGGAGTTTGAATCCGGCGAAATTAGAGAGCCGGAAAATAAGATCGATGAAGAAATATTGCGTATCCGGAATCAACTGAAACGAAGTATTGACGAACTGGAATTATCGGTTCGCGCGTACAACTGCCTGAAATCGGCGGATATTGACACCATAGCGGATCTGGTGGAGAAAGAAGAATCGGATATGTTGAAATACAAAAATTTTGGGAAGAAATCTCTGCAGGAACTGGTAGAAAAACTGGAAGAACTGGGACTTGAATTTGGTATGGACGTTGATAGATATTTGAAAGACCAGCTGATGTAAATCGGAGAGCGGAAGGGACAAGCATGCGACACAAGAAAAAAGGACGCAAACTCGGGAGAACTCCCAGCCACCGGAAAGCAATGCTTGGCAATATGGCGGCGAATTTGTTCCAACATAAACAGATCCGCACCACTGATGCCAAGGCCAAAGAGGCACGGCCGGTGGTTGAAAAGTTGATAACTCTGGGGAAACGAGGCGATCTTCACGCCCGGAGACAGGCCATGAAGCTTCTTCCGACCAAACAAGATGTCAACCTGTTATTCCACGAAATTGCCCCTCAGTACGAAAATAGAGAGGGTGGGTATACCAGGATTATCAAACTGGGGCGGCGCATAAATGATGCGGCGCCATCCTCCATTCTGGAACTCGTGGAATTCCAGCGGGAGGTGCAAACGGAATCCGAATAAACAGACGATAGAAAATCCGGTAATTCCGTGAGAAAGTTAGTCCATATTGTAAAGGCAACTTATGTCGTTGCCTTTCTTTTTTTATGCAGCCGATTCGTCTATCCCGGCCCGGACAGCGCACGGGTTCCATCTGCGGATGAGGAGTTTCGCGGGCTGTGGGTGATTCGGAATAATCTCTCGGAGAAAGCATCAATCGATAGGGTGATTCGGTTTGCGCAGAATTATGGGTTCCGTCAGCTGCTATTACAGGTTCGGGGTCGCGGGGATGCGTATTATCAGTCGTCACTGGTTCCGAAATATCCCCCGCTTGTCGATAAAGATTTTGATCCGCTGAAATATGCCGTAACAAAAGCTCATGAAGTGGGGCTGGAGGTGCACGCCTGGGTGAATGTCTATTTACTCTGGACATCTTCGAACATGCCAGAACAGCAGCAACATCTGCTCCACAGGCATCCGGAATGGACTGATGCCGATTTCAGCGGGCGAATGAACCTGCAGACCGATTGGACCGAATCCCGCCACGGCAATGGAGGGGGGATTTATCTCGCTCCCACTCATCCGGAGGTCAATCCGTATATGCTGCAAATAATTCAAGAACTTGTCGATCAATACGAGATCGATGGCATTCATCTTGATTATATCCGGTATCGAGGTGCGCAATACGGCTTTAATCCGTCAGGGCGAAAATTATTTTTACACCGTTATGGGGTAGATCCCTTGAATATTGGGGAGCAACAAAATTCTACGGATTCTCCATGGGATGATCTCACGTCTAGAACATATACACGTATCTGGCAGAAATATCGACAGGACAGAGTGACCGATTTTGTGCGCAGGGCAAAACGCCTGTGTGACGCGAACGGAATACAACTTTCAGCGGCTGTCAAGCCGATTCCGGAGCAGGCAAGAAAATTGTATTTTCAAGACTGGGTTTCATGGATGGAGGAAGATCTGCTGCATTTCGTTATTCCTATGAATTATACCACTCGGCCGGATGATTTTCTTCAGAATTTAGCGATAATAAAAGGGGCGGCCGACACAGCAAATGTTGTAATGGGCATTGCCGTGTATAATCAACCGGTCACTGCCGCTGCAGAAAAACTGCTTCGAACCCGGGAACATGCATTCAGCGGAGTCTGTTTCTTTTCCTATAATACCTTTCAAGAATATCCGGGCTACATTGAAACTTTGAAAAATTACTTTGCGCCGGATGATTATTAAATTGTGTTTCATAACTTGAAACTTGCGGATGTTACTGCGTAAGCAAATGCTCAGCAGAGATCAATTCTCTCATAGTGATCATGGATGGTACCTGCTCTATGTGAAGAGAGAATATCCCGGATTATTCACAGGGTACTTTCCCAGAAACGGATAATAGAATGCGTACATTAATTTGTATCACCATCGGCCTGTTACTGACGGGAATATCGTTAAATCATTGTGCGTCCTTTAAACCGCCTGAAGAGAAGGCGCCTTCGTATGAAAGTGTGAAACAGTTATATGAACAAGGCGAGTATAGTCAGGTGATATATCATGCGGATTCGCTACTGAATGAGAGCCAAGGATCGCCGGTATTACAGTATTATCTGGGACTCGCTTACTTAAAAGAGAGGTCGGTCGATAACGCCATGGATGCCTATCATACTGCTGCGGACAGTCAACAGAATCCGGACATGGATTCGGCATATGCAGCTGAATTAGCACAGTGGGCAATGCAGCTGTATGAAAACAATGAATATGAGGCTGTTCTGGCTGTGGCGCAACGGGCGATTTCGATTCAGGAAACCAATACAACTGCCCACTACGCAAAATTTATGGCTGAAGGGAGGCAGCTGCTTGAACAAGGGAACCGGTGGGAATTGTGGGATGCAATAGTTGCCTTTGGCAATGCGGCAGAACTGGCGCCTGATAAACCGATGCCGCATTATTATTTGGCGCAGGCATACCGTAAAAAGGATGATAAAGATTTTACCAATATCATCTCGGAATGCGAAGCAGCACTCCGGCGTGATCCCCCGCCAGGCTTACGAGAGGAGATACAAAAACAGCTAAAAGAAGCCAGACGACGGAAAAATTTATATGAAGATTTCTGGGGTCAATAGGGCGTGATGAATATAAAACCAGTGAAGAGTCATATTCGAGAAGGAAATGCGGCGTGAATCGGATTTCCTCAGGCGGTGATCGGAACAGAAAGTGCTATCGTTCTTTACTCCATCACCGTAACTTATCTGTGGAAATTCCGATGCGTTGAGAATAAACACGAGCCTCGGTAAAAATATAAATGGCTTGTCACCTATACACGAACCAGGCGCAGAGATTTGATCGAACTCGATTCATGTATCATTAGTTTATGACAATTAAGTTAACTCAGCAAAGAGCCACCCCTCCCCTCGTTGCGCTCCGCCCGTCGAGAGCCGGGCAGGCCGGAGGGCTGATTAGCTGTGCTCAGGGGCTTGGTGTCGTGGTTCTGGCCCCAGAGGGGCCAGGTATTTCTAGCAAGAGGAACCCAAAACCCCCTCCGCTCCAGCGGAGCGGAACGTTTAACTGAGGTAAGTTAATAGTTATATGTTAGTTTAGTAAGTTATAAACTAATCAGTGTTTTTTAATTTAAATAATGAATGTTGCGTTAAATTATTAAAAATGTAGTTCACCGAATTAAAAATTGGTTGACTATTATATTTGTTGAAATTACTTTTTTCCATATAAAAAAGAAATCGTTTTGGGAGAGAAAAGGGGGTCATGGCTGATACATCAGATTTCAGAAATGGGATGATCATCAGATGGAAAGATGACTTTTATAAAATTGTCGATTTTCTGCATGTAAAGCCGGGAAAAGGTGGAGCATTCGTCCGTACCAGTTTAAAGAATATTTTTACGGGACAGCAGATTGAGAATACATTTCGTGCAGGTGAGAAGGTTGAAGAAATTCGCATAATAGCGAGGCAAATGCAGTACCTCTACAGTGACAACAATATTTATTATTTTATGGATAATGAGACCTATGAGCAGATACCTGTTCAAAGGGAGATTCTGGAAGAGAACCTGAAATTTTTATCGGAGAATCAACAGGTGAAGCTGTTATTTCATGAGGATAAACCGATTGATTCGGAGATGCCACCACACGTTGAATTGACGGTCACGGATACGACACCCGGTGTTCGAGGAGATACTGCGACCGGGGGATCAAAGCCTGCGACATTAGAGACGGGATATTCCGTACAGGTTCCTTTGTTCGTAGATGAAGGAGATATATTAAAAATTGACACCCGTACCGGAGAATACGTGGAACGGGTCACTACCTAGGATGTAGAGGAGAGAGTATGAACACCTCGGAAATCCAAGAATTGGTTAAAATTGTCGAAGAGAGCGATATAGATGAATTGGAAGTGTCTCGATGGGGACGCAAAATACGCATAACGAAGAATAGGGATCATTTTGCCGACACGCCTTCACGGCAATATGTTACTCTTCCGGCGCCAACCACTCAGAATGCGCCGGCTGCTGCACCCGTGTCTCAGGAGCAATCCCAGAGCAAGTCTGGCGGGCAAAGCCAGAGTTCTGATGACAATGGCTCGGTGACCAGTGAAGAAGATCTCAGGGAGCATCTTGAGGAGGTCAAATCTCCGATTGTGGGAACTTTTTATCGCGCCTCCAGTCCGGATGCACAGCCGTTCGTGGAAGTCGGAGACCGGGTGGAAGTTGGCGAGACCCTGTGTGTAGTAGAGGCAATGAAGATTATGAATGAAATAGAGGCTGAGGCGTCGGGGGTTATCAGAGAAATATTGGTGGAGAATTCCGAACCTGTCGAATATAACCAGACGCTCTTTTTGCTTGAGGCCTCCTAATTCCAAATATATATCTCCATGTTCAATAAAATACTCATTGCGAATAGAGGTGAAATTGCTCTCCGGATTATCCGGGCCTGCCATGAACTTGGGATCAAAACTGTCGCCGTGTATTCGGAAGTTGATGAACTCTCCCTGCACGTTCGGTTTGCAGACGAAGCGGTCTGTGTCGGGCCGCCTCCCGGGAATCGCAGCTATATGAACATCCCGCAACTGATTAGTGCCGCCGAAATCACGAATGCCGATGCCATCCATCCGGGTTATGGATTCCTGGCCGAGAGCAGCTATTTTGCCGAAGTATGTGAAGATCATCATATTACCTTTATCGGACCCGGTGCGGAAGTGATGGCCAGGATGGGGGACAAATCCGCAGCGAAAAATTCGATGCGGGCTGCCAGTGTGCCGGTGATTCCTGGCAGCGAAGGGAAAGTAGAATCAGTGGATGAGGCCCGCGAATTGATTGAAGAATTCGGTTTGCCGGTCATTATTAAGGCCGCTGCGGGTGGTGGCGGACGTGGGATGCGGGTGGTCCGTGACATAGAAGACCTGGAAAGTTTCTTTGGTATGGCCCGGGCCGAATCCCAAGCTGCGTTCGATAGTCCGGATTTGTATATCGAGAAATTTATCGAGAAGCCGCGGCATATTGAAGTCCAGCTGCTGGGCGACCATTATGGCACGGTGGTCGCATTGGGAGAACGAGATTGTTCGGTGCAGCGCCGACATCAAAAACTGATTGAGGAGTCACCTTCTCCGGCCGTGGATGAAGCTCTGCGGACAGAAATTTGCTCCGCAGCAGTGCGTGGGGCAGAAGCGGTGGGCTACCAGAGTGCCGGAACCATGGAATTTCTACTCAGCGAGAAGGGGAACTTCTATTTCATGGAGATGAATACCCGCATCCAGGTCGAGCACCCGGTAACGGAGATGGTGGTCGGAATAGATTTACTGAAGGAGCAACTTCGGATTGCCACGGGCGGGAAAGTCCAGGAATGGATGAAAACCATGCAACTTCGGGGCCATGCGCTCGAATGCCGGATCAATGCAGAAGATCCTGCCCGGGGATTTATGCCCTCGCCCGGAGAAATCACCAGTTTTCATATGCCCGGAGGGATGGGGATGCGGGTTGACACACATGCCTATGCAGGATATCATATCCCTTCGACCTATGATTCCATGATCGCAAAGCTTATCGTGCATGGCCGGGATCGGGAAGAGGCGATTAACCGCATGCAACGCGGGTTGGAAGAAACCATTATCGAAGGTGTGAAAACAACGATTCCGTTCCATCAACAAGTGCTCAGAGATCCGCGATTTAAGGAAGGTGATATTGATACGAAGTTTTTGGAAGAGTTTACCTTCCGGAGCGAGGAGACACTGTTGGAGACAGTTTAACCAGCACTAGAAGAGGGACAATATTTCATGAATTTTCCGGATGACCTGAAGTACACTGAAGAGCATGAATGGGCAAAATACGAGGAATCTCAAGGTGTCGTTACCATAGGGATCACTGATTTCGCGCAATCTGAACTGGGTGATATCGTTTTTCTGGAACTTCCGGATGTCGGTTCAGAAGCGACGGCAAGTGAATCCCTGGGAACGATTGAAGCGGTGAAGACGGTAGCGGATCTGTATGCCCCGGTGTCGGGTAAAGTGGCTGATGTGAACGAAGAATTGGAAGACGCCCCTGAGCTCATTAATGAGGATCCGTACGGGAGGGGCTGGATTCTGAAAATTGAAGCAGCGGATCCCCGGGAGCTTGACGACCTGCTCACTGCGGAGAAATATAAGGCACTGACGGAGTAACCACGCATCCTATGAGTTACATCGGTAACACACCGGAAGAACAACAGGAGATGCTTCGCGCTATCGGGGTGGAGTCGTTCGAAGAGCTGCTGGAAATGATACCGGAGAGATTGCGGGTGAAGGGATTACTTGATATCCCGGAACCGGTGTCGGAAATCGAAATGAAGGCGTTGGCGAGCACCTTCGCCCGGCAGAATCGTTCGACTGCCGATACTATTTCATTTCTGGGCGGAGGGGCATACGAGCACTACATCCCGACCATTGTGGATTTTCTCATTTCGCGTTCGGAGTTCTATACAGCCTACACGCCATATCAGCCGGAAGTGAGTCAGGGCACTCTGCAGGCAATGTACGAATATCAATCCATGATTGGTGAATTGACCGGGATGGATGTTTCAAATGCCTCCCTGTATGATGGGGGATCCGGGCTCGGCGAGGCAGCCTTAATGGCGGTCCGGATCACCAACAAGGGTGCTGTGGTTGTTTCGGAAACGGTCAACCCGACCTATCGGGAAATTATTCAGACCTATTGTACTTCTCAGGATATCACCGTACATGTAATTCCTGCGCAGAACGGCGTGACGGACCAGCAGGCTCTGATCGATACTCTCGCCGAAAACACCGCAGGGGTGATATTGCAGTCCCCTAATTACTTCGGTAATATCGAACCTCTTGCAGAATTCAGCGGGTCGATTCGCGAGCTTGCTCCGGGTGCGCTGTTTGTCGTGTCGACCAATCCTATCTCCCTGGGGATACTAAAATCTCCTTCAGCAGCCGATGCCGACGTAGTGGTTGCGGAGGGACAGGGATTGGGGAATCATCTGGCCTTCGGCGGGCCCTACCTGGGCGTCTATGCTCTCAAGGAGAAATATGTGCGGAAGATGCCCGGACGTCTGATCGGTGCCACGGTGGATAAGGACAACGAGCGCGGCTTTGTCCTGGTGATGAAGACACGAGAGCAGGATATCCGGCGGGAAAGGGCCACGTCGAATATCTGCACGAACCAGGGATTAAATGCACTGGCTGCCACTGTGTACCTGAGCAGCCTGGGAAGACAGGGTCTCCGGCAGGTTGCGAATCTCTGTACCCAGAAAGCGCACTATCTTGCACGAGAGTTGACGGCACTGGATCAGATCTCGTTGGCATATTCACAGCCGTTCTTTAATGAATTCGTGCTCCAGTTACCGGTCCCTGCTGATCAGGCCATTCAGCATATGCTCACCGAGAATATTTTTGCCGGAATTGACCTGAGCGACAAATATACCGGGCAGGAGAACCGCCTGCTGGTTGCGGTGACGGAAAAGCGCACCAAAGAAGAATTAGATCACTATGTGATGACCATGCAAGAGATGGTCGAATCTGCCGTATCCTATTCGGCCTGATAATTGAAGTCCAGGGAGCATACTATTTTGCATTATGAGAAGCTGCTCGACATTGCGGACCGCCGAGGCGCCGGTTACTTTGTCCTCATCGATCCCGATGCAAAAGAGGTGACGGAACTGCAGTCATTTACCCGTCGAATTTGCGACGGAGATGCCGATGCCATTCTCATTGGTGGCAGTCTGTTAATTCATGCCCAGTATGATGAAAAGGTGCAGGTCATAAAAGAGGCTGCCTCCCTTCCGGTGATCTTGTTTCCCGGCTCTTTACGGCAGTTGAGCAAACATGCCGATGCCGTCTTGTTCTTATCGCTTATCAGCGGTCGGAACCCCAATTATTTGATAAGCGACCAGGTGTTGGGCGCCCCGCTCATCAAACGCATGGAGATCGAACCGATTCCTACCGGGTATATGCTGATGGAGTCGGGTAGCACCACAGCCGCGCAGTTCATGAGTAATACCCGGCCGATTCCGATTGATAAGCCGGACATCGCCATGGCCCATGCGCTGGCCGCACAGTATCTCGGGATGAGGTTCATCTATCTGGAAGCCGGGAGCGGCGCGGAATATCCGGTGCCCCCGGATTTGATACGATCTATTGCGGATTTTGTGGATATTCCGGTGATCGTTGGTGGGGGTATTCGCAGCCCGGAAGAAGCCCGCATACGGGTGGATGCAGGCGCTTCGTTTCTCGTCACGGGCAATGTGCTGGAAAAATCTGAGAACGAACACCTCATCCGGGAGTTTGCCGACGCCGTGCACGCAAAATAGCCGCTGCAGTGCACATCTCCTGGCTGAAATACATGAAATCAGACATCTCGCCACAAAAATCTTATGGAAATTCAGGCTGATCGGCTGGCCCCCGCATGGTTTCAACAACTGCGTCAGTTCCTGCAGTACCTGCACCTGGAGCGTAACCTCTCCGCCAATACCATCGATTCCTATCAAAATGACCTCCAAAGATATCTGGCCTTTCTGTCGGATAAGCGTATCAATCATCCCAGCGAGGTAACCACCGATCATGTGCGGGCGTTCACAGACAGGCTGCATCAATTCCAGCTGGAAGCCAGTACGATCGCACGAAATTTTTCTGCGATTCGTACCTTCCATCGTTATCTGGTGGGCGAAGATGTTGTCGGGACTGATCCGTCCCAGATTCTGGAGGCGCCCAGAAGATCCAGAAAATTGCCGGATGTGCTCACGTACGATGAGGTACGGCAAATACTGGAGGTGATTACACCGGAGGATTATTACACCTTGCGGGACCGGGCCCTGTTCGAACTGCTCTATGCCTGCGGTTTGCGTGTCTCTGAGATTATTAGCCTTACCCGGAAAGATATTTTTGGCAAGCAAGGCATTGTTCGGGTGCTGGGAAAAGGGGAGAAGGAACGCATTGTGCCGGTAGGACAGGTTGCACTGTACTGGCTGGATCGATACGAGCATGATGCCCGACCTCACTTTGTTGTGACGGGACGAACAAAAGACGGGATCTTTCTGAACAATCGCGGAACGCCCCTGTCACGGATGGGCATCTGGAAAAAGTTACAGGAGTATGTGCAGGCAGCCGGCATCGAGATAAAAGTCACTCCCCATACCTTTCGACATTCATTCGCTACCCATTTGCTGGAAGGCGGGGCTGATCTGCGGGCAGTTCAGGAAATGCTGGGCCACGCAGATATCTCCACCACGCAGATCTATACCCATCTGGATCGCAGCTATCTGCAGGAAGTGCACAGAACATTCCATCCGCGATGGGCCGCGCATTCGGAATAACTGATCCGGGGATGCATTCCGGGCCTCTGTTTGGTAGTGTTCCCGGAAACTCTTATATTTCCTGTTATTAAATGTGTGAGAGTGTTTAGAAAACATGGGCCTGATACAAGATGCTGAATCTGACGTATAGGTATTATGTATACAAAATATCTGCAAAATGTATTCCGCTATTTGGACAGAGATATGTTGTAGTTTCTTTGTCCCGTCGTCACGGGATCTCTTTGCCGTCCCTTCGGGGCGAGGCGTTTTCTAAAGAGACTCAATGTGTAGGAAGCAACTTTGATATTATCGCGTATTCTAACCGGGAAAGGAATCTGTTGATAGATGAATCTGGGAACACTTGTAATTCTGGCACCCCCGATTTTATTAGCCTTATCTTTTCATGAATACAGCCACGGGTGGGTTGCCAACCGGCTGGGGGATCCGACAGCGAAAAATGCCGGTCGGCTGACATTAAATCCCATCTCTCACCTGGATCCCATCGGAACCATCATGCTGTTTATCGTGCATTTCGGATGGGCGAAACCGGTGCCGGTCAATCCGGTGAATCTGAATGATCCCAAACGAGATATGTTGTGGGTTTCACTGGCCGGCCCGGGATCGAATATGCTCCTGGCATTGCTCTTTGGCCTGGCGGTACGGTTTATGGGAATGCCTGGTTTCGGGGCAATGTCTACGGGAGTCATGCAGGTCATTCAGCTGATGCTGGTCTACGGTGTGATCATTAATCTTGCGCTGGCTGCGTTTAACCTGCTTCCGATTCCTCCGCTGGATGGCTCGAAAATACTTCATGCAGTACTCCCGTATGAATATGAACAGCAATATGCCCAATTTGAACAATACGGCCCCATCTTATTGGTCGGATTAGTCATGATTGGAATGTTCGGAGATTTTTCCATCTTCGGTGCGGTGTTGCGGCCGTTTATCAGCTTCTTCAGTCAGATGTTCGCCGGGGTCGATTTAGCCGCAGGATTCTAACCATGTTATTCGGAAAAAACCGTCCCAAAAAGTTTTCCATCAGCAACAAAAGGGCACGATCCCGACGGGCGAAGCAGGACCAGGAATTGTCCGAGGATGAGCAGCCGGAACAACAACGTACTGACCAGAATCGCCGGGAGGAGATCCGGGACCGACTGCAATTTCAAAGCCACCGCATACAACGGAAAACCGGGGAGCGATCCATGCTCTGGCTTTTTCTGATGTTGGTGCTGGTGGCGGCGCTCTTCTGGTACCTCTCCGGGATGTAGGTGCGGGCAAAATTACATCCTGGGAAATTTTGCCGAAATTTCTTATTGCTTTTTCCTTCCGAAAATCCTAATATCCAATTAAGATAAAGAGGTCTGAATATGACGGTTATTTTTTCCAGGAAATGTGAGTACGGGTTACAGGCGGCGTTATATCTGGCTGCTAACAGTGAGAAAGGACCGATCTCATCGGATGAAATTGCTCAGATATTGCATATCCCGAAAGAATTTGTCTCGAAGATACTGCAGAGTTTGACCAAACATGATATCATTGCGTCCAGGAAAGGAAAAGCAGGTGGGTTCTATCTTGGCAGAGAACCGGAGACCATCAAACTGATCGATATCGTCGAAGCCATCGACGGACTTGATATGTTTGAGCGATGTGTACTGGGTTTTCCGGACTGCTCTCCGGAGCACCCCTGTCCGGTGCACGAGCGCTGGGGGACATTACGTGATAAGGCATTTCACATGCTGAGTTCCGAAACCCTGGACCAATTAACAGAAAAAACGCTCGATAAAATTAAAAGCCTGTAATTTTTTTTGTAATTAAATAGGATAATTATGTCTGATATAGATGCCACACCACAAAACAGGGTGAAAAAGAAAAGTGGTCAGAAGCGGCGTAAGAAAAAGCAGACTATCATTCGGAATACGGAGAAATCGGTTCAAAAGTACCGGCATCTCGTGCAAGGGGCCTTTGTTCTGTTATCTCTGGCCATCGGGGTCCGGTTTTATTTGTTCATTCGGTTTCTGGAGAGCGGCGGCGCGGCCCCGTTTGTCAGCAGGCCGCCGGGGGTCGATGCCTTTTTGCCAATCAGCTCCCTCATGAGCGTCTATTTATATCTCAAGACCGGCATACTCCATCAGGCCCATCCCGCGGGACTGTTCATTCTTCTGGCCATCGTCATGGTTTCTCTGGTGATCGGAAAAGCCTTCTGCAGCTGGATATGCCCCGTTGGGTTCCTTTCCGAATATCTTGGAAAATTCGGTGAGAGATTATTCGGGAAGCTCCGGCTGCCCGCATTGTTCGATTACCCGCTGAGAAGTCTGAAATATCTGCTGTTGGGGTTCTTTATCTATTCAATCTTTTTTCTGATGAGCGAAGCAGCGCTCAAAGCATTCCTCGATAGTCCGTATAATCTCGTAGCTGACATTAAGATGTATTATTTTTTCGCAGATATCTCCCGCACTGCCCTCGTTGTGATTAGTGTGCTTTTTTTCGCGTCAATCTTTATTCGAAATTTCTGGTGCCGGTATTTGTGCCCGTACGGAGCGCTTCTTGGCATCGTCGGATTATTGAGTCCGAATAAAATTACACGAAACGCCAGCTCCTGTATTGACTGTGCCAAATGCGCGAAAGCCTGTGCTTCGTTTATACCGGTTGACAAAGTCAAAACCGTGTGGTCCGACGAGTGTTCCAGCTGTATACAATGCATTGATGCTTGTCCGGTCGCCGATACACTGGAGATGAAATCCCTGCTGAATAAAAAGTCCATTCCAAAGAAGAAAATTGCTGTTGCAGTGGTTGGACTTTTTATGTTGATCACCGGCCTGGGAATGGTGACCGGCAACTGGCAAAATGACATTACCACACAAGAGTATCTGCAGCACATGGAGTATCTCGATAGCTACGGTCATCCCACCAGTACGTCGGATGTAAGAGAGTTTAATGCGGAGAATGAATAACGCACCGCATACCCCCAAAAATGTCGACGTCCCTTCACGTTTCACAGTTATTCGGGAAAGTGACTTCTGACTTTCCGTCTTCAATAATCATGGGATTATTTGGAGTCTCTTTCTTTTCACTATCCTGCAATTCCTTTATACTATAACAACAACGTTGATGTGTGGAATGATGGTTCAGAATGTGCATTTTGACAAAAGGAGAAATTGTGATGAAATCTGTTACCGAATCTGGTGTGACCATTGAACTGACCAGAGGTGACATTGCCAATCAGCCGGACTGTGATGCGGTGGTGAATGCGGCTAATGCCCAGTTACGGATTGGAGGGGGCGTTGCCGGTGCCATCCATCGAGCGGCTGGTCCGGGCCTGGAGGAGGAAACACGGCCGCTGGCACCGATCAGACCTGGTGAGGCCGTCATTACCGGGGGACACAATTTACCAAACGATTTTGTGATCCACTGTCTGGGACCGGTATACGGAAAACATAAGCCCGAGGACAAATTACTGGCAGATTGTTACCGGAATGCGCTGCAGTTAGCAGAGGAAAACGATGTTCACACTATCGGATTTCCTTCTATCTCCACCGGCGCCTTCGGCTATCCCATGGAAGAAGCGGCCACCGTGGCGCTGCAAACGGTGAAGGAAATGCTGCCGGAATTGGCAAAGGTGAAAACCATTCGTTTCGTTCTGTGGGGAGAACGTGCGATGCGTCTTCATGGAGAAGTCCTTGAAAAGGTATTCCACCAAGAATCATAACCGGATTGGCAAGGCCGGTATATTGTTTCTCAGGTGGCGAAACTGTGTATACATGCAAGTGAAGATTATTCTTGGGATCTCCGTAATCTCGTAACTGGTGGTATGAGAAATACATGTATCAATTTCTCAACATTTTTTTCTTTGTCTTCCATACATTATTTACGGCCTTCAATGTCACAGGATGGATCTGGAGGCGGACCAGAAAGATGCACTTCTTCACAATGCTGGCCACCGGATTCTCGTGGTTCATTCTGGGGATCTGGTATGGATTCGGTTATTGTCCTTCCACCGACTGGCACTGGCAGGTACGATATCATCTGGGATATCGTGATATGCCCAGTTCGTATATCAAGTTTCTCCTGGACTCACTCACCGGACTGGATCTGCCTGTGGATCCCGTAAATATGGCTGCGGTGGGTACTTTCGTTGGTGTGTTTATTCTCACGGGCATCCTGAATTCGAGAGATCTGCTCAGATAACGGCCATCCTTTGCCTGAGTTGTTCTCCCGGCAACCTGGACTAATCGTCCCGGGTTTGCATTGAAGGATTACACAACCAGCGCCAGTACGGCAAAGATGTCAATCACCCACAGCATCACCGGGATTTGTTCATACTTACCCAGGACGACCTTTATAAGTGTCCAGCTCAAAAAGCCCCAGATGATCCCCTGAGTAATCGAGTAAGTCAGCGGAATCAGCACGAGAGACAGGAAAGCCGGGATCGCGTCATCGAACCGGTCCCAGTTTATCTGCCGGACCGGACGGATCATGAATACGCCCACCAGTACCGTCGCGGCCAGCACACCGTTAAACGGCATACCGGTTTCGCTGATAATGCCCGGATTGACCACAATGATGTACATGGTGGCAAGAAACGTGGTAATACCGGCAATGATTTCCGTTTTTACATTCGTACGATTCACTTCCAGTGCAAACAGCTTATCCATCACGTATTCGCTCACTGCTGAAAATTAGAATTGCCACTTGATGCCCAGCGTTGGCATGAACTCAAACGAGTCAGACGGGAGAAAATTCCTGCTTATTTCAAGTTCACCGCCCACCCGGAGATGTGAGGTGAGGTGGTACCATAATTGAGGTTCGGTAAGTAAAACAAGTTCCTTGCCATTGCCATGTGCGTCAGCAGTCCAGAGATCGAAAAATCCCATGAAGGTAAGTTTGTCCTGAAGAATGTGCTCCGTCCAAACAATGGTAAGCTGGGCATCCGGTGCACTGGAGTTCAAAGCATCTCTGTAAAGAAAATCCGTGTTCAAGGTGATGTGGCCGATGCGTATCGGATAGCTGCCACCGGCCAGCCAGATCGGACCGAGTGGCGCTCCGCTAACCGTTCCGTCATTATATTGGACTGTGGCGGATATTCCGTGCAGACCGGGAATAGATACATACCGGGCCAGTTCGAGATACGCCAGCGAAATACTGCGATGCCGGGCCGGATGCTCATAATTATAATCCATATCCACGAACCAGAATGTTGCTCCGTATTTATCAGGTTTGAACATTTCCAGGGTTGTCGTCACATACTGGCGCCCCTGGCCGAAATCGTAGTGAAATTGAAAGTTCTGTGCGAAGAGAACCTGCCAGCTGCATATGACCGAGAGAATCAGCAATAGACGCTTTATCACTGTGAGCCTCCTGGTTTCTATGGTAATTATTTTGTATGGCTATTCAGCTTACTCAGTATTTGTGGAGATCAAGAGTTCCTGGAGACGCTCTGACCGAATGACCCCCTCTAACTCCCCCTTACCAAAAGGGAGAACGAGAAAATGGGGTCAGGCCCGAAGGGCCCCCTATGGGGCAGGCTCCTTGTTTCCGCGTGTATCAGCGGGCCATTTTCTTTTTCCGGTTTATCCCAAAGGGATCCCTGCGGGATGAATAATCCGGGTTATACAAAGTTGTACTATTCTCTCACCGGAATTAACCTGAAAAATATCATATCATTTGCATTTTTACTATGGAAAATTCCAATCACTTCTTCCGATGCTCCCCGGAAGCCGGATTCAGATCACAGAAGAGCAGGAGTTGGATTCCATTACCCAACGAGGGGAGTGAATTTCTTGTTTCTTTTGGATACCACATAATTTAGTTTTTATGCATTCAAAATTTATTCATCAGACATCGCCTGTACGAGGGAAACCGGTTCGTTCATATGATTGAGCACTAAGAAGGAGGCATTGTTGTGGCAGAGAACAAGTCTGGTTCGGATCACGTGATACGGAAAGGAGCGTATCCGGAATTAACTGTACCGGCTGTGGTGGTCGGATATTTTTTGGGTGCACTGATTACACTGAGTATCGGTTATGCCAGCCTGATATTGGGATTTTCCATTGAAGGATCCGAGTTAGCGGCGATTCTCGGTTTCGGGATCCTGCGGGGGATCATGCGCCGCAATAGTATCATTGAAAATAATATTAACCAAACTGTTGCCAGCGCAGTCAATGGAGCCTCTGCCGGGATGATGTTTTCTGTGCCGGCATTGTTTATTCTGGGATACACGGATTTCGATCCCTATCTGTTGGTGCTGGGATGCATCGCGGGTGGTATCCTGGGCATAGCCTTTATTATTCCCTTGCGCAAGCAGATGATCGACTATAACCGGCTGGCCTATCCTGGCGGAATTGCGGTCGCAACCATTCTCAAGTCACCGGGTGCGGGAATTCGGAAGGCCATGTTTCTCATCGGAGGAGCCGGGTTAAGCGCCCTCATCCATTTTGCCAGCCAGGTGACAGGTGTGGAAAATTTCGCTCTGGGCGAGTTGGTCGGAATGCCTGCCTATATGAATGGCATATGGTATATTTCTCTCCTGACCATCGGCGTCGGCTTTCTTGCCGGGAAGGGTGGTGTCTACTTCATTATAGGTGGTTATGTGTGCTATTGGATCCTGGCTCCGGTTATGTCTGCGGCAGGCATCCTTCCGGACCCCGCCACGCTCTCCGCCGCCGACCAATCCATGCCGGAATTTCTCCGCCTCACCTTTTTCCGGCCGGTGGGCATCGGGATGCTGATTGGAGGGGCCATCGCCGGGATTTTTCTGGCGTTTCCATTGATTGTGAGCGCTATGAAAAGTATGCAAACAGCATCCAAAATGCGGACGGAACTTTCCAGAGATGAAATGCCTATTACGCTCCTGTACATTGCGGTGGTGGGGGCATTTATTGCGTTGTTTGTCATTGCGAATATTTCGGTCCCGCACATTGGCCTGCTCCGAGGCGCCGTCATGGCGGTTTTAGGTACGCTCTGGATTTGGATAGCGGGTGTTATTTTGGCTGAAGCCATCGGGCGGACAAACTGGTCACCGCTCAGCGGAATGACGCTGATCGGGATTACCATCTTGATTTTTATCGCCAGCGGATTGGCAGATCGTGAAACGGTTATCGCTTCTATGATGGTTGGCGCTGCTATGTGCGTGGCTATGGCACAGGCCACCGATCTGATGATGGATATGAAAACCGGGTATCTGGTGGGCGCCTCTCCAAGGATGCAGCAGATGGGACAGTTCATGGGCACCTGGCTCGGCCCGATTCTGGTGATGGCACTGATATTCATTCTCCATGAAGCCTACGGCATGGGATCAGAGCGGCTGCCGGCGCCGCAGGGACAGGCGTTGGCCAGCATGATCAGCGGTATTCTGGGCGGGAATGTTCCGGTGGGAAAATATCTTGCCGGCGCCGGGCTCGGAGCCATGCTCAGCGCCAGCGGAGTCGGCGGACTGGGAATTCTGGTGGGCCTGGGATTCTATCTCCCCTTCAACATTGTGCTCACCTATACTATCGGAACGGTTTTGCGACTGGCAGTCGACTGGAAGAAAGGTTCTACGTTCAGCCATAATGTCGGCATTCCGGTTGCCGCCGGATTTATTGTGGGCGAAGCACTGGTGGGAGTTGGGTTCGCATTGTATCACGTGATCACTGGTATATGAGCGCACGGAGGATATCGTAATGAGAAATACAGGCGTACTTTTAATCACAATTGGCTTTCTAACCGGTTCCTATGCTACCGTACTCCATGAGTGGTCGGTCAACTGGACGTATTTTCTTCCGGCATTGATCGTTGGATTCCTCGGAGTCGCGCTTCTCCGAATCAGCTCTCATCGCAGTGCGCGAGCCGAGGAACGAGTAAAACAAAATATTGAAAGCCTGAACCAGAGCCTTGAGCGTATCGTCAGCAATGTGGAAAACCTCAATCAGGAAAAGTCTTCCATCG
The DNA here is from genome assembly GCA_964413425.1 of uncultured bacterium. Taxonomy (GTDB): domain Bacteria; phylum Fidelibacterota; class JAANXI01; order JAANXI01; family JAANXI01; genus DATFLS01. The sequence continues at coordinate 25,388 of CAYPST010000017.1, read as the reverse complement.
ATGTGTATGAGCTGCCTGAGCGCATTGATGACACTTTCATCAAAGATCTCAACACCTTTGTGGAAGCACGTGAAAGCATCGGCCATGGCTACACGCTGCAGGATTACGCCGATATCATGAGTAATTTTGCTGCCGGCGAACGATACCTGAACCGTGTGTGGTCAACTTCGGTGGATGGGTATATTGATGAAGCCCATGAATATATCGGGCGAGCAGAAACCCAGTTCAAATATGCCCGCGACAAATTAAAGGCCCTAACTCAGTAACGACTCTGCTTATAACCTGTATGACTATTAAGTCAACTCAGGAAAACCGTTACAACGGTTCAACAGAGGGACTGTTTTCCCGGAACCCCCGGGATGTCCCGTAAGGGATCCCGTTGGGAAATCCCGGGGTGAAGAAGAAAAATATCTGAGCGTGCACCGTTCCGGGAATTGTCCTGAGTAGATTTAATAGTCATAAAAATGAAAAAAGCGTTTGAAATATGAGATCGAAACTCATATATTCATGCATCATGGGGTGTACGAAGAATACATATCAGTAGTTTGGTATAGTCCTTTGCCTTCCGAGGACCGAGCGTGGTCCCTGTTTCTCGAATTACGTCCAAAAACAGCACGCTGTCAGTGTCCGGCCTGAGGGCCGGGGATCTCACTGTTTATATCTATGGAGTTATATGTAATTGAATTCACAATACACTGGCAACGAGTGTGATTATAATTGACTCAAAATAATATAAAGATGAGGATAACCATGAATGATTATGCAAAGCCGGAAGTTTTGGTGAGTACACAGTGGGTTGAGGAACATAAAAACAATGACAATATCCGTTTGCTGGAGGTTGATGTGGATACATCGGCATATACGGACGGACATATTGAAGGTGCCGCAGGCTTGAACTGGGAAACCCAGCTCAATGACCAGATCCGGCGTGATATTCTGACCAGAGAGCAGTTCGAAGCGCTGGCCAGTGATCTCGGATTGACGCGGGATACAATAGTGGTGTTCTATGGTGATAACAACAACTGGTTTGCGGCATACGCACTCTGGGAATTCCGATACTATCAGCACCCGGAGGAGAACCTGAAAATCATGAACGGTGGCCGTAAAAAGTGGATCCAGGAGGCCCGTGAACTGGTGAAAGAGGTGCCGTCCTTTACGCGAACGGAGTATGAAGCGAAGTTTCCGGATGATAACGTCCGGGCGACAAAGGACCTGATCCTCGATAGCCTGCATCAGCATCGGCTGAACCTGGTTGATGTTCGTTCGCCGGCAGAATTCACCGGCGAAGTGATTGCCCCGGCAGGGATGTCCGAAACTGCCCAGCGGGGAGGGCATATCCCGGGTGCCGTGGATATTCCATGGGCGTCTGCTGTGAACGAGGACGGGACCTTCAAATCCTACCGGGAGTTGAAAGAAATCTATGGGGGTGCCGGAGTTGATCCTGAGAAAGAAACCGTCGCCTACTGCAGAATTGGCGAGCGATCCTCTCATACCTGGTTTGTACTGAAATATCTGCTGGGCTATGAGAAGGTGAGGAACTACGACGGGAGCTGGACCGAATGGGGCAACCTAATCGGCGCTCCCATCGAAAAAGGAAACGGACAACAGGGATAACGGACATCAGAGGTGAGCTGACTTCGTCGTCAGCTCACCTCATCATACAACAGGAAATTATGACAAAGTTTCTTTCGGTCCATGTGGTCGCCTGCTTAACCCGTCAGGCAATTACTGGTTTGGTGGAACGGTTGCAACGAGCATCGGATGAGGAGGTTCGGCATCTCCATGCCTGGTGTGATACCATCGCCGGGCGGATGATATGTCAGTGGGAAGCGAAAGATAAAGACACGCTGGTGCGATGGCTCGAAAAACACAATGTACGCATACGAGGTAACAGTGAATGGGTGATGCAGGTGGAATTTGAATCATAAGAACAGACAAACCGGATACCAGGTTAAACAAAAAGTCGCAGAGAATTATGAACACAGATCAAATCGATTCCGTTGATGTAATGGAATCAGTGACCGGTTCCGAACCGACTCCGGAAGTGTCGGGGACCAGAGTCTGGGAAACCATCGGAATGACACCGCTTCTTCGGCTCGATCAGCTCTCGCAGGATCTGTCACAAGACGTTCGGATATATGCCAAAGCCGAATGGATGAATCCCGGTGGATCGGTGAAGGATCGGCCGGCACTGAGCATGATTTTGCAGGCGGAGCGCTCCGGCAGACTGAACAGCGGCAAGGTCATTCTGGATGCATCCTCCGGGAACACGGCACTGGCCTATGCCATGATCGGCGCCTCAAAAGGTTATACGGTGAAACTCTGTGTGCCCGGAAATGTGAGCGAGGAACTTATCCGGACACTGCGAGCGTATGGGGCGGACCTGGTGCTGACTGATCCCAGGGAAGGATCTGACGGTGCTATCCGGGAAGCCCAATCGATCTATCACAATAATCCGGACAAATACTGCTATCTCGATCAGTATAATAATCCGGCAAACTGGCGGGCGCATTATCACTCGACCGGCATGGAAATCTGGCAACAGACCAGTGGGCAGATCACGCATTTTGTTGCCGGATTAGGCACCAGCGGCACCTTCATTGGAACGGGACGACGATTGAAGGAATTGGATGAGCATATCCGTCTTGTCAGTGTGCAGCCGGAGTCGCCATTGCATGGTCTGGAAGGATTAAAGCATATGGAAACTGCCATTGTTCCGGGAATCTATGATGAGGCGTTAGCCGATCAAGCGTTGACCGTGAGCACGGAAGCTGCCCAGGAGATGGTGAAACGACTGGCCGCTCAGGAAGGAATATTTGCCGGACTTTCTTCCGGTGCAGCGGCATTCGCGAGCTTTCAGGCTGCCAGATCCCTTGAATCCGGAGTCGTGGTTACTATTTTCCCCGACGGAGGTCGTCGATACATCCATGAAAAATTTTGGGAGAATATATGATTGTACAGTTAAATATGGATGCGCATCAAGCCATAAAAAGGCATGGAGAAGAAGATTATCCGTATGAATGTTGCGGATTTCTCATCGGCATAATCCGGAATGGACAGCGAGTGGTGCAGGAAGTCCGTGCCCAGCGAAATGAACGGGAGAGTTCTCAGGAAACCCGGTACTTGATTTCGCCGCGAGAATTTAAGGCTGCGGAACACTATGCGAGAGAAACCAACCGCGAGATGCTGGGGGTGTATCACTCGCATCCTGATCATCCCCCACGTCCATCGCAATATGATCTGGAGCATGCCTGGCCCTGGTACTCCTATCTTATTCTGTCCGTATCCGGAGGGAGGGCAGACGAGTTACGCGCCTGGGAGTTACGGGACGATCGATCCGCCTTTGATGCAGTCGAACTAAAAATTGACAATCACCAATAACCTGAACGAAGTGAGGAGCAGAGAGAATATGAGCAGAGTGACCATAGAAATTCCCACCGCATTGCGGGGATATGCACAGAACAATGATTCGGTGCAGGTAGAAGGTGAAACGGTTGGAGAGTTGCTGGGAGCACTGGCAAACCAGTACCCGGATTTAAAAAAACACCTGTTCGATGATAACGGGGATCTCAGGAATTTTATTAATGTCTATGTGAATGATGACAACATCCGGTATCTGGATAAGGAAGCCACCGAAATCTCCGAGAATGACAGTTTGAGCATTATTCCGTCAGTGGCGGGAGGTGTGGACGCCGGGAGAAACGGGCAATTGAATCGGGAGGAAATTCAGCGCTACAGCCGGCATCTCATTATGCCGGAAGTGGCCATGGAAGGGCAGAAGAAAATCAGACAGTCCAGTGTGCTGGTGGTTGGAGCGGGCGGATTGGGCACTCCGCTGATTTCCTATCTGGCCGCTGCCGGCGTTGGAAAATTGGGCCTCGTGGATTTTGATGTGGTGGATTTCACTAACCTGCAGCGGCAGGTGATTTACTCCACGGAAGATGTCGGGCGCAGCAAGCTGGAAGTGGCTGAAAAGCGAGTGAAGCAGATGAATCCGGGCGTGGAGGTCGAAACCTATCCGACTCGCTTAACTTCAGAAAATGCCCTGGACATTCTGAGGGGGTATGATGTAGTGGTTGACGGAACGGACAATTTCCCCACCCGGTATCTGGTCAATGATGCCTGTGTGTTGCTGGGCATTCCGAATGTCTATGGCAGTATCTTTCGATTCGAAGGCCAGGCTTCGATTTTTGCCACTGACGGCGGACCGTGTTACCGGTGTCTCTATCCGGAGCCGCCACCACCCGGGCTGGTCCCCAGCTGCGCGGAAGGGGGTGTGCTGGGTGTTCTCCCCGGCATTGTAGGAACTATCCAGGCAACCGAAACCATCAAGCTGATACTGGGCCGCGGGGAAAGTCTGGCAGGCAGGCTGCTGCTGTTCGATGCGCTGAAGATGAAATTCCGGGAAGTGCAGGCCAAAAAAGATCCGGAGTGCCCGGTGTGCGGCGAGAATCCAACCATCCACGAACTGATTGATTATGAGGAATTCTGTGGGATTCGCGGTGAAGAGCAGGAGGCGAAAGAGCTGGGCGAGCAGCTGGAGATAACTCCGAAGCAACTGCAGGAGAAGCTTGAACGGAATGAAGAGGTCTTTATTCTTGACGTCCGCAGACCGGAAGAGTACCAGATTTCACGCATCGAAGGGAGCAAGCTGATCCCGCTGCAGGAGCTCCCGGAACGAATTGCAGAACTGAATACCGCAGATGATATCGTCGTCCACTGCCGGACCGGTGTCCGCAGCGCCGAAGCCGTTGAGTTCATGCAGCAGGCTGGATTCAAGAAGGTGAAAAATTTAGTGGGTGGAATCAACGCCTGGGCGGAGGAGGTGGATGAATCAATTCCGCAGTATTAGTATAATCCCTGCACCAGCAGTTTTTTAACACATTTATCCCGCCCTCCAGAAGACCACGTTTGTCAAAGCGTGGATGCATGGTCTTCTGGGCGGGATTCCGCCCAGACTCCGCCTGTGTGCGGAGTCAAAGGAGGAACCCCGGCTGTTAAGCCGGGGGGCTCCATACCGCTGTCAGCACTCCCGGTACTGACAGCGGGAAGTGTTGCTCATTGTACCCAGGGCACATTATCATTATCCGAGTGCTCTTTCCAGATCCCGGAGAACCGGTGTGATATCATGCTCGCAGCCCACGGCTAATCGCACCAGGTACCGGGAGAGGTCGAGTTCACGCAGCAGTTCCTCCGGCTCGCTGTAATGCGCAATCATGACATACGGACAGATGAGCGTATGGTTCGATCCCAGGGTCGGCGCCTTGATGATATGATCCATGGGAGTATCATACACCGTTCGCAGTCCTTCCAGCGTGTCGTTGTGTAAAATACAGCTCACCAGGCTGCCGGGACCTCTCAACAATTGCTTTGCGACGTGGTGTGACCTGTGGTCAGGCAGCCGGCTGAAATGGACCTTTTTTACTGCCGGCTGGTTTTCCAGAAATTCGGCAACTCTCATGGCATTCTTGTTGAAACGGGCCATCCGATCTTCAAAATCCTGAATGTGATCCCATAAGATAGAAGCTTCCGGGACGGACATCCGGTTCTGTCTTCGGGATTGGCTGGATCGAAGTGCCGCAGCATATTCCGGCGAATCTACTACAATAGCCCCGCCTGCATGATCATTGCCACCACTGAAAAATTTCGTCGTGCTGTGAATCACTATATCTCCGCCGTGGGCTAAGGGCTGGCAATTGAACGGAGTGGCGATGGTGTTATCGATGAGAAATGTGATATCCTTTTTGCGCGCGATCTTCGCAAGATAATCCAGATCGGGCACGTCATTGAGCGGGTTTGTGATGGTTTCGGTGATAATGGCCGTGGTCTGGTCCGTAATTGATGCTTCCAGTTGATCGAGTTCATCCACTCCCAGAAAGAGATTTGGTTCTTCATTCGGTGTTTTCTGTTGAAATTTGAGTGAGGCATAGGTGTCGGTATAGAGATGGCCAATGGAGATCACCTGTGATTTTCCGGGTCTCTGTACCAAATCCAGGGCGCTGGCGATGGCATTCATGCCGGAGGGGTATAAAAATGTCTCGGTTCCGTCTTCCAGATCGGCGATCCTGTTTGTCGCCCGGATATAAGCATCATTAGCTTCAACGGGAGGAGGATCCGCAGAGAGAATCCGTGCGGCATTCCGGCTGGAAAGTATTGGCCCCCGCTGCTTCATCCGGTTTTGCAGTGCCATCATCGTTCGATCAGAATTACTCAGAATGGCGGCGCCCCCAAGGGTGCCATTTCCCGGTAGCAGATTCACGATAGAAAATTGCTTTTCCTTCAGTTCCGGCAGCTCAGATTCCAGGTGATCCGCGAACAGAATCAGCGGCGCTTGTTGTTTGGTTATCTGTGCAATGAACGAATCATTCATACGAATGATATTGCCGTAGTCATCTACTGAAATTATCCAGATAGTACCTTCATCAATAGGCTGACTCCGGGTGATGTCCGGCTCTTGCATGCGATAGATGTGCGGCTTTACTCCGGGATAAGACTGAAACGCATTCCGCCAATCTATGGAGTCGGTGTGCTGATCGGTGAGCACTGTGACGTGGGGAATTCCAGCCCCTGCAATCAGGTGTTCGAACAGCTCGTAAAACGCGGTCTGGGGACTGGTCATTACAATACAGTGCCGCCTGTGGTAGAATTTCGCGAGTGCCTGTTTTATTTCCCTCAAATAGGGGTGATCAACGAAGCGGTAATACCCGTACTGGTATTGATGAGTCCCTTCTTTGAAATCAATGACATCCTGCACTGTCGGAAGGGTGCCCGCAACGGCAAATTCTCCGTCCACCGGGTCGCCTCTCCGCAACGGTGGCTCCTCCACGGATACCTGTTTCAGGAGTTCATGAAAGTCGATTGGTGCGATGGGTTTCTCCTTTTGGTTGTAATACCTGAAGAATTATATTGTACTGAATGGCTGCAAATGGTTCAAGACGGAATTCGTTGCTCCATTCGACATTTCCGTTCCGGGACAGAAGTTGTCTTTCAGAACAGGTACGATTGTTCTAAGTTGACTGGTAATATCTGAAGGATTGCAAAAAATTATGAGGGAGCAATCAATATTTCATTGACAGAAATATGGTTCTGCTTCTTCCATCAGTGGCCGGACAGGCCCGTCGGGAGCGGGGAAGAACAGAGCTGGGTGAGAGGCACCCGGTTAATATGAAAAGGTGCCCCGCTGCGGAAATATGTTAACAGTCACTGACAGAAAAGAGATTGAATATGCTGAACCCATGGGAAACTCTGGCACGGAAAACCTTACTGGAAACCCCGGTTTTCTCCGTTCGGAAAGTGCGTCGAATTTCAAAAGACACCAGAACCGAAGGGGAATTTTATACGCTGGATACCAGGGACTGGGTGAATGTGGTGGCTGTGACACCAAAGGATGATCTTGTCCTCATCCGGCAGTATCGTCAGGGAATTGATGCCATCACCCTGGAGATACCTGGCGGACTGGTGGATGCCGGCGAAGATCCCGCAGATGCGGCGGTTCGGGAGCTGCAGGAGGAAACCGGCTATACCGGAGATCATCCTGAACTGATAGGAACTGTCACTCCGAATCCGGCAATCCAGACCAATTATTGTTATACGTATCTGGTGTCGAACGCCCGGAAAACAGCACCGGTGCGGCTGGAGGAGTTCGAGGAGATCGCCGTGGAAATTCGCCCCGTATCAGAGACACCGGCGCTGGTACAATCCGGGGAGATTTCCCATGCGCTGGTGGTTGCCGCACTCTACTATTTTCAGCTACGTACGTAATTATGATACCGAACCACACCCGGACCTCATACATCCGAGGTTCGCGGTTATTGTTTTCCCGGACTTTCATTAAATTAAACGGAACGTTAAAAATGTACCAATGGCAAGGAATGGTATGCAGCTGGTAGAATGTGTGCCGAACTTCAGTGAGGGGCGCGATAAGACAATCATCCGGTCGATTGTCTCTGCGCTAGAGCAAATCCCCGGGATTCGTGTTTTGCATGTGGATGTCGGCCGGGATGCCAATCGAACAGTCGTGACCTTCATTGGGCCTCCGGATGCCGCAGAGGAGGCCGCGTTTCAGGCCATCCGAACGGCCGCCCGATCCATTGATCTGCGGCATCACCGCGGAACACATCCCCGGATGGGCGCTACGGATGTCTGTCCGTTTATCCCTTTGCGTGATATGACCATGGACGAATGTGTTGAGTTATCAGAACGGTTGGCAAAACGTGTGGGCGAGGAATTGCAGATTCCTGTTTTCCTGTACGCGAACTCAGCGCGATTTGACCATCGCCGGAATCTGGCTGAGATTCGACAGGGAGAATATGAGGGGATGCAGGAGAAGCTCCGGGATTCTGCCTGGTATCCGGATTACGGTCCCGCTCAATTGCATGAGCAGGCCGGCTGCATCGCCATCGGTGCCCGGAATTTTCTCATCGCCTACAACGTGAACCTGAGGACCACCGATGTCGCATACGCCACAGATATCGCGCTGGACATCAGAACGAAAGGAAGGAGTGTGCGGACAGGAGACACCGAGCCCTTGTATCTTCTGGGAGAACAGAAGCGGCACGAAAACGGTCGATATTTTTGCGGTTCGTGCGAATTCAGTGCGCAGACGGTTGACCAGCTGGCCGAGCATACCCAATCCCTCCATGGATATAATCTGTATCGACTGCTTGAAGACCACAACCAGGATCCGGCGAATCTGGAGGGAGAACCGGTAAAGCGGCCGGGCGAGCTGCCGCATGTCAAAGCACTGGGCTGGTACGTGGAGGAGTACGGGTGCGCCCAGGTGTCCATGAATCTCACGGATTACCGCAACACTCCGCTGCACAGGGTATATGAGACGGTACAACAGGAAGCAGGACGACGCAATATTGAAGTAAGCGGCAGCGAAATCGTGGGAATGGTTCCCTATGACGCACTGCTGGAGACGGGGGAATATTATCTGCGTAGAGCGGGCTATACCACCATGCCGGAACCAGTTACCATTCTGGAGACGGCCATAGCATCTCTGGGGTTAAGGGATAAGACCGATTTCGAGATTGCAGAGAAAGTGCTGGGCTTTCAAAAGGAGCCTGTATGATGAAGCCACAAAAGACAAAAAACATAAATTAATGATAGAGGCACCAGAATGGGGCCACAAAAAGCACAGAAGGCACAAAAATGCATGAGAAGGAAATATTGGCACCCTGTGATAAAATCCGGCAAACTGCTTATGAACTACACTCATTCCTGCGTCACGATCATTTAGAAAAAGTGTACGAAAATGGTTTAGTGGGTCGATTACGCAAAAAGGGGCTGCATGTAAGACAGCAATATCCCTTACAGGTGAGGGACGAGGATGGTACAGTACTGGGTGACTATATCACAGATCTGTTCGTAGAGAATGTCTTGATTGTAGAGTTGAAAGCGTGTAAGACCTTAACTGAGGAGTACTTTGCCCAGGTATTAGGATATATACGGGCATCCGGACAGCGGCATGCTCTGTTGATCAACTTCGGCGCGCCGCGGATTCAAATCAAGAAATTCATTTTGTGGTTTTTGTGCCTTATGTGGCGAACTGTTATTTTTTAAGGAACTTGCACTCTTGTAATGGCTACTTAAATAAAGCGGCGGCTAACTTTGAACAGATCGATATGACCAGGATTCAGGTTCTTCCGGACAATGTGACCAATAAAATTGCGGCAGGAGAAGTGGTGCAGCGTCCGGCGTCCGTGGTGAAGGAGCTGGTGGAAAATGCCGTTGACGCTGATGCGACAACCGTTCAGGTTCATATCGAAGACGGCGGCCGTAAGTTGATCCAGGTGATCGATGACGGTGTGGGTATGAGCGAGGAGGACCTCACTCTGGCATTTCGGCGGCACGCTACTTCCAAGATCCGGGACGAATCAGATCTCACCGGAATCCGGACGTTGGGTTTCCGCGGGGAAGCACTTGCCAGTATTGCGGCGGTTGCCAGGATCGATGCGAAAAGTAAGACTGAAGGAGCCGACTTCGGATTCCGAATCCAGATCCAGGGCGGGGAGATTCAGGATGCCGAACCGGGTGCCATGAATCGGGGGACGCAGATAGCAGTGAAAGATCTCTTCTTCAATACGCCTGCCCGCCGCAAATTCCTGAAGGGTAAAACCACCGAGTATCGCCACATTATGGAAGCCATGAAGCGTTTTGCGCTGGGGTATCCGGAGATACGATTCGAACTCTATCACGGCGACCATGAAAGTCTGGCGCTGCCACCGGCTTCCCTGAAAGAACGCATCGGAGAAATCTCTGGCTCGGGGTATACTGAAAACATCATCGAAATCGACGAGTTGTACCGGGGGATGGGGGTGTCCGGATTTATCGGGAATCTTGATCTGGTGAGGAAATCACGGGGAGAGCAATATCTTTTTCTCAATAACCGGTATATCTCGGATAATCTGCTGAATATCGCTGTGTATAAAGGATACCAGAGTTTGATTCAGCGTGGCGAATACCCGTTTTTTGTGCTGAAAGTCGAACTGGATCCGGAAGAATTCGACGTGAACGTCCATCCTTCAAAAATGGAAGTGAAGTTTCGCAATCAATGGTATCTGTATAATTACCTCCGGGATCTGGTGACCCGGAGTTTGCAGGATGTGCTGCAGACTGCCGGGCATTTTCGCAGGAGTGCTCCCGGGGAGGCCGAAACAAAGGGGGCCGGAATACAACAGCAAAACTGGACCGATACCATCCGTCCGCCCCAGGATCCCCGGTTTGCTCCACCATCCACCGGATCCGGGGGGAAACAATTCCCCCGATTCCCAACGGACCTTCAGGATACAACCTGGAGCGGCCAGGGAGTGGCGCCGCACATTGAGCGGGTCAACCGATATGCTCAACGGGAACCGCAGAGAGAAAAAGACGTTGCCGAACAGGTCTGGCAGGTCCATAACACCTACATTCTCTCACAGATTAAATCGGGCATTGTGATCCTGGATCAACACGTGGCACATGAGCGGGTGTTATTCGAGGAAGCGCTGCAGTCCTTTAAAGAACAGACCATCAACAGCCAGCAGCTGCTCTTTCCCCAGGTGATTGAATTCTCGCCGGATGATTTTGATCTGATGCTGGAGCTGCTGCCGTATCTTGAGAAAATCGGATTTGAGCTGAAGGAATTCGGTAAAAATACGGTCATCCTGAATGCAACTCCCAGTGATATGCGCGGAAGCGATGAAGCAAAAATGATTCGGGAGATCATCGATGAGTACAAAGAGCGACGGGATAAGGACAATCCCATCCACTATAACCTTGCGGCTTCCTATGCCTGCAAAGCTGCCATCAAAGCCGGCGATCCGCTTTCCAATGAGGAAATGCGCGGACTCATTCATCGGCTGTTCCAATGCAGTAATCCCTATCACTGCCCGCATGGCAGGCCCATTGTGGTGAATTTGTCGCTGGAAGAAATTCATAAACGATTCGAACGAAAATGACAGGGGATAGGATAAACACGAGAACAGATTCCATGCGTTTTTCCAGGACCTCGTCTCACAATGGAAGTCCGGTTTTTACCAATAGTATTCGAAAATCATGACAACTGAATCCGTAAACCAGCCGCCCGGCCTCATTCCAATTATAGTGGGCCCCACGGCTGTGGGGAAAACGGCTGTCAGTATTTTGCTGGCACAGCGAATAAACGGCGAGATTATTTCAGCGGATTCACGGCAGATCTACAAAGACATGAAGATCGGTACGGCCACTCCGGATCAAGCCGAATTGCAGCGGGTACCCCATCATTTCGTGAATGAACTGGAACTGACCGAAACATATACCGCCGGACGATTTGCCGGGGAAGGGAGGGAGTGTATTAAGGCTATTCTCTCACGGGGGAATACCCCGATAGTCGCCGGTGGTGCCGGGCTCTATATCAAAGCTTTGACCCGGGGACTATTTGAGGAACCGGCCCGGGACGGGGAGATACGGGACCGGTTGTATTCGGAAATCCGGCGGCATGGCGCTGAATATGTCTATGAGCGATTCCGGCAACTGGATCCCGAATATGCAAGTGAGGTGCACATTCACGATGTAAAAAAAATTGTCCGGGCACTCGAAATCCATGAAGTCACTGGGAAACGACCCTCAGAGCAATTCGACAGTTCTCACCAGCCGCTGGAATATCCCTATCGCATCATCGGATTGCACAGAAACCGGAAGACCCTATATGACCGGATTAATCGCCGGGTGGAACACATGCTGGAAGAAGGATTGGTAGAGGAAGTGAAATCCATCCTGTCCAGAGGGTATACCGGAGACGAGAATGCCCTGCAAACCGTAGGATATCAGGAAATTATCAACTATGTACGCGGCAGCATTACTCTGGAGGAAGCGCAGCGCCAGATCCAGAAAAATTCCCGGCATTATGCGAAGAGGCAGCTGACCTGGTTTCGGAATCAGCACCCGACACAGTGGTTTCGTTTCGAAGACTATGAAAAGGAGGAAGCACTCGTGGATGATATTCTCGAATACTTGCGGCAGGAGGCCGAATCATTGGGGTCCGGCGAGCAATAAATCTCTGGAATAAAAAGAAATGGCAAATAGATCTACAATATTTTACATTCTGTCGGGTATCGGATATATGACTGACGTAATCAAGTGCTGACAAGTGCTATCAAGAAAAAAACTGTCGCATCTCCGAATCTTGTCAGCACTTGTAAGCACTTGCATGAACAACCCTTTAATCCTATCCGGCGAGAAGGAAAGGGCGTATGAAATTTCCGGAACGTATCAGAGATATAGTTCACCTGCAAAATTGTCTTTGCCGCACAAATATCAAATGTGCCATAAACCTTTCCTGTCTTCATTGGAAAGGTTTTTTTATATCAGCCAAAACAGTACATCGGCCGGATCCGTTGAGGGTGATGAACGCTGATTTGAAAGCACAGAACTTTCTTCTTCCATGAGAAAAGCGTTGAGGAGTCTATGGGAAAAATACCAAAAACCAACCTGCTGGATGCCAGAGGGATCAAGCGAACGTTGACCCGGTTGGCTCACGAAATTCTGGAAAATGTTACAGACCTGAACAATGTCAGAATTATTGGCATCCGGGATCGGGGTGATGTCCTGGCGGAACGGCTGGCGGACATTATCAGGAATGTGGAAGGGGTGGAAATCCCTATTGGATTTCTGGATATCACCTTCTACCGGGACGATTTCCGCACCAAACTGAGTCAGCCGTCGGTGATGTCCACCGAAATCCCGTTCGAAATAGAAGGCGGCGATATCATTCTGGTGGATGATGTGCTCTATACCGGCCGGACGATTCGGGCCGCCATGGATGCGATTATGGACTATGGTCGTCCGGACAGTATTCAGCTTGCCGTGCTGGTTGACCGGGGCCATCGGGAACTGCCCATTCGGCCGGATTTTGTGGGAAAGAACGTGCCCACGGCTGCGGACGAGCAGGTCCGGGTGTATGTGAATGAGATGGACGGTGAGGACGCCATTTATCTGTACGAACGCGAGGAGAACGAAGAATGAGCGGGCTATCTCAAAAACACTTATTGGGCCTGGAGTCCGTTCCGAAATCCGATATTGACCTGATTCTGGAGACGGCCTTCAGCTTCCGGGAAGTGTTGGAACGTCCCATCAAGAAAGTGCCGACGCTCCAGGGCAAAACCATCGTCAATCTGTTTTTTGAGCCGTCCACCCGAACCCGGCTTTCCTTTGAGCTGGCGGAGAAGCGGCTCAGCGCGGAGACCGTCAGTTTTTCGGCAAGTTCCAGCAGTTTGTCAAAAGGGGAAACCCTGCGGGATACCATCCAGAATATCGAAGCCATGAAAATGGATCTGGTGATTATTCGTCATAACACGCCCGGATCGGCTTATCAGCTCTCCCGATACGTGGATGCCGTGGTCATCAATGCCGGGGACGGCACGCATGAACACCCGACCCAGGCGTTGTTGGATATTATGTCGATCAAAGAAAAGTTCGGCCACATTGACGGACTAAAAGTTGCCATTGTCGGCGACATTGCCCACAGCCGGGTTGCCCTCTCCAACATCTTCGGCCTCCGCACCATGGGAGCGGAGGTGTATGTCTGCGGCCCGCCGACCTTCATTCCTCCGTTCATCGATCAATTGGGTGTCACGGTCTCCTACCATCTGGACGAAATCCTCCCGGAGATGGATATCGTCAACGTGCTCCGGATTCAACAGGAACGAATGCAGGCGGCGCTGATTCCGTCGCTGCGTGAGTTTCGTTCGTTGTATGGCATCACCCGGGAACGCATCGAGAAGGTACACAAAGAGCTCACCATCATGCATCCGGGACCGCTCAATCGTGGGGTGGAAATCGACAGCGACGTAGCCGATAGCGCTCGATCTATTATCCTGCATCAGGTGCTCAACGGAGTAGCCGTTCGTATGGCGCTGCTGTTTCTGCTGCTGGGCGGCAGGGAAGTGAAGGAGGGCTCCGATGCTTAACACGAAACGGCTGACCGGGAAGCTTTTACTCACAGGCGGCAACGTATATCAACCGGAGACCAATGCCCTTGAGTCACAGGATATTCTTATAGCTGACGGGCAGTTGGCTGGAATGGAGACCTCCATTGAGCCGACCGAAGACATGCAGGTGGTCGATTGCTCCGGCTTCATCATCTCTCCGGGATTCACCGATATCCATGTGCATTTTCGCGAGCCGGGGTACGAGCACAAAGAGACGTTACAGACAGGAAGTGAAGCAGCCATTGCCGGGGGATTTACGACGGTGTGCTGCATGCCCAATACCAATCCGGCCCTGGATACGCGCGGAGGCATTCAGTATATCCGGCAGGCCCAGGAAGCGCTGCTGGTGGATATTCACCCGGTGGGGGCGGCAACCAAGGCACGCAAGGGCAGGGAATTAACGGAATATGGCGAACTGGCCCGGGCCGGGGCGGTGGCATTCACTGATGACGGCGATCCTATCGCCAATGCCGGAGTGATGCGCCGGGCGCTGGAGTATTCCAGAATGGTGGATAAACCCGTCCTGCAGCATGCGGAAGATCCCCAATTGAAGGGCTCCGGATTGATGCACGAAAGTAAGGTGTCGACGACACTGGGTTTACCCGGCGTTCCCGGAATCTCCGAGGAGGTGCTGGTGTACCGGGATATCCGGATAGCGGAATATGTGGGCGGACGGCTGCACATTCAACACGTAAGCATGGCGGAGACGGCAGAGCTGCTGAGGAACGCCCGGGAGCGCGGTGTGAATGTCACCTGTGAGGTGACGCCCCATCATTTGCTCCTGACCGATGAAGCGGTGCGTACCTTTGATACCAGCACCAAAGTCAATCCGCCGCTGCGCACGCACAAAGATGTTGATGCGCTTCGCAAAGCCGTGATTGACGGGACGATTGACGTGATCGCTACCGATCACGCCCCGCATGCCCGGGAAGAGAAAGAACAACCCTTCGATCTGGCGCCACCCGGACTCATCGGGTTGGAGTCAGCGCTGGGAGTGGTGATGAAAGCCCTGGTGGATACTAAGCTCACCACCGTGGAAACAGTGCTGCAAAAACTCATTGTCCGCCCCAGGGAGATTATGCATCTGCCACTCGATTTTTACAGGCAGAAAACGCCCGCGAACCTCACCATCCTTGATCCAGCGGAAGAATGGGTGTTCAAGCGGGAGCACGTGAAAAGCCGCTCCGAAAATTCGCCCTTCTATGGCAGCCAGATGAAGGGACGGGTGAAAGCGGTCATCGCCAGGGGACAGGTGGCGAACTTCGGATTGAAAACGCTCTCCTGAACCATTGGTAAGAAATAGCACACAGATTAGCACAGAAAAAAGGGATGACCACAGATCCTTTCCCATCCCCACCTCCAAAGTACATAAGTACATAGGGTACATAAGTACTTAAAGATTAACGTATGCGGGATATGTGCGCATGAACAGGCAGTGTATGTTTGACGAAGATTGTACCATGCCCGATATCAATAACCTCCCGCCCCTATCCCTATGTACATATGTCCCTATGTACCCGGTTAGGCATGGCGCGGGGAACGCTCTTCTGTTTTTTATCTGTGCTCATCCACTTTTTCTGTGTAAATCCGTGTGCTATTCGCTTTTTCTGTGTGCTCTTCTCCTTTACTTTATGAATACTGTAGGGTCATAAAAATTGCTTGATATGGAAGTAGTCAACCCATAACTTTCTTTACTTTGCGAAAATTGAATAGCATTGATGTGAGTCAAGGGAGAAGCGTGGTGAAAACATATACGCCGAAAGCGAGTGAAGTTCAACACAACTGGTATGTGGTTGATGCCGAAGGTCGCGTCCTTGGGCGGCTGGCCAGTGAGCTTGCCCATATCCTGCGCGGAAAACATAAGCCGACCTATACACCGCACCTGGACTGCGGTGATTTTGTAGTGGTCGTCAATGCGGAGAAGGTGCGATTCACCGGCAACAAACAGAAGCTCAAACAGTACTTCAGTCATTCCGGATATCCCGGCGGCACCAAATTCACGACCGTGGATGAGATGTTGAAAAAACGTCCCGAACGCGTGATTCTGTCGGCAGTCAAGGGGATGCTGCCGTCGAACAAACTCGCGAAGCGTCAGTTGAAAAAACTGAAAGTATATGCCGGGCCCGATCATCCACATCAGGCGCAGCAGCCGGAGAAATTAGAATGAGAAGTCTAAGGAAATAATCGAGGGATCGTATGCCAAAGATAGTTTATACTGCAACCGGGAGACGAAAGACCGCAGTTGCCCGGGTCCGGGTAACCGATGGGAAAGGCGATATTCTGGTGAATAAACGACCGGTCGATGAATACTTTGGCCGCAAAAGTTTGCAGATGCTGGTCAATCAGCCGCTGGAGCTGTGTGAAGTCAAAGGTGATTACAATGTGTTAGTGAATGTACAGGGGGGCGGACTTTCCGGCCAGGCAGGCGCGATTCGCCACGGGTTGTCCCGGTCGCTGGAGCAGGTCAATGAAGAATTTCGGCCCAGGCTGAAGCAAGCGGGTTTTCTCACCCGGGATCCCCGCGTCAAGGAGCGGAAAAAGCCTGGGTTGGCCGGCGCACGGAAGGCCTTCCAGTTCTCGAAACGTTAATATATGTAACCGGAATAATTCATAAGAAAACAGCACACAGATTGACACAGAAAAAACGGATGGCCACTGATAACAAAAAAAGCGCCCCCTGCACACGCCCACATGCTGTGAGAAAGGTATTGCTGAGGGTGAAAATATCCCTGGCAGTCTCCCGGACCATGTCATCAAAGTATGACAGATCGAGACAGAGTATCGCAACAAAGGTTGTCATGTTAATTTGGCTACTACGATCTGTGGAAATCTGCGTTATCCGTCCCGAAGAGATCCCTCTGGGGCGTGCTATGCTTTGTAGTTTTATGAATAATCAAGGTTAAGAAATCAACCTCGGAGGAACAACAATGGATACAAGGAGAGTTGCATGGCAGAAGTAAGTCTCGAAGCCTTAATTGGTGCGGGGGCCCATTTCGGTCATATGACCAGTAAATGGAACCCCAAAATGAAGCCCTATATTTTTATGGAAAAAAACGGGATTCACATTATAGATCTGAAGAAAACCATTGAAGGCCTTGAGCGATCGGTCGAACGGGTGCGCACGGTGGTGCGGAATGGCGGCGATATCCTGTTCGTGGGCACCAAAAAGCAGGCCAAGGATATCCTGCGGGAAGAGGCCAGCCGGTGTGGGATGTTCTATGTCGTGGAGCGCTGGCTGGGAGGCACACTCACCAACTTCACCACCATTAAGCGGTCCATTCGTCGACTGAAGCAGTTAGAGAAAGACAGCACCAGTGGGTTATATGAAAATCTCACCAAAAAAGAGGTCTTATCATTGGAACGCGAACGGGAAAAACTGGAAACACTGCACAGTGGTATCAAGGAAATGAAGCGTCATCCGGATTTGCTGTTTGTGGTTGACACGGAAATGGAAGACATCGCCGTGGCAGAGGCAAACCGCCTGGATATCCCGGTGGTCGCGCTGGTTGATACCAATGCGGATCCGGAAATGGTGGATTATCCGATTCCCGCCAACGATGATTCCATTCGAACCATTGCGTTCATTACCCGGCAGATTTCCAACGCTGTCCTGGAAGCCCGCGGGAAAGATACCACGGCGGATGAATATCTGGAAGCAACCAAGGTTCTGGCGGATGCCGATCTGCTGGAAGAAGCCGAGGTAAAGATGGCGGAAGAACCGGAAGACGAGGAAGAAGTGCAAGAAGGGAAAGAGGAGGGGAGTATCGATGAAAAACGCGCTGCCGAACTGGAAGAAGAATACGGGGAGCTGGAAGAAGACGACGAAGCATAAATCAGCGAGGGCATTTTGAAATTCGGAACAGAGATGGAGGAGACAGAGAGGACGATGGCAATTTCTGCGCAACAAGTGAAGAATCTGCGGGATAAAACCGGTGCCGGAATGATGGATTGTAAGCGAGCGCTGCAGGAAACCAACGGGGACATCGATGAGGCGGTTGAAGTGCTTCGGAAACAGGGGATGGCAAAGGCAGAGAAGCGTTCCGGCCGGGAAGCGAACGAGGGGGTCATTACGTCCTATATTCATCCCGGGGGCAGAATTGGTGTGCTCCTCGAACTGAATTGTGAAACCGATTTCGTTGCAAAAACCGATGAGTTTCAGGATCTCGCCTATGATCTGGCCATGCAGATTGCCGCCATGAATCCACTGGCCATGGATCGCGAACGCATGGATGATACGCTGGTGGAGAAAGAAAAGGCCATTTTGAAAGAACAGGCACTGCAGGAAGGCAAACCTGAACATATCGCAGAAAAAATTATCGAGGGCAGGCTTGAGAAGTTTTTCAAAGAAGTAACACTCCTTGAACAACCATTCATAAAAGATACTGATAAATCCGTCGAACAGCTGATCAAGGAAGCTGTGGCGAAACTTGGTGAAAATATTGCCGTCAATCGATACGTTCGGTATGAACTCGGTGAGACTTCTGAGGAATAACCATCCATTCTCTTTTCGTGTATGACGGTTATTTCATGAGCATTTAGCGGCATGTGACATCATCTGAATTAATTATACTCCAGAAAGAATGACACTCGCCGGTCAGAGGCCCGGCTCCTGACGGAGAGAAACTCGGAAACAAGGGGGATGAACACAGAGTGAAACATAGGAACGAGAGGAGAGAAAAGAGCCTGCAGCACCCCACCTGGTACATCTCGAAGAGGTCTTCTGGATAAGAACATAAGGACATAAGTCCGGAGGGGCGGGAGGTCGTTGGTATCGAGCATGGCACAATTTTCGCTAAACATTCAGTGCCTGTTCATGCGCACATATCTCGCATACGTTAATCTTTAAGTACTTATGTACCCTATGTACTTCTGTACTTTGGAGGTGGGGATGGGAGAGGATCTGTGGTTATCCCCGACGTATCGGGGCAGGCTCGTTGTTTCTGTGTTCATCTCCCAATGGGATCCCTGCGGGATGCGTGCTATTTGTCAGAAATTTAAATATTATTCCACGGAATCATGAATGCATCTCCGGCGTTTCGACGAATTGTCCTCAAATTAAGTGGTGAAGCGCTGGCCGGAGATCAACAATTTGGTCTCAATCCCGAGGTCCTCCGGACTAGCGCCTCACAGATTAACGAGGTTGCCCGGACCGGGGTGGAAATTGGTGTTGTTATCGGAGGCGGGAATATCTTTCGGGGGCTTTCGGCGAGCAAAGTCGGTTTCGACAGAGTCTCCGCAGATTATATGGGCATGCTGGCCACGGTGATTAATTCGCTGGCCCTTCAGGATGCCCTGGAGAAATTCGGTCTGGAAACCCGCGTGCTGACGGCCATCAAAATGGAGGAAATCGCGGAACCCTTCATCCGAAGACGCGCCATCCGGCACCTGGAGAAATCCCGGATCGTTATCTTCGCCGGCGGCACCGGGAATCCGTATTTTACCACCGATACGACAGCGGTGCTGCGGGCCATTGAGATCGAAGCAGAGGTGATTATGAAGGGAACCAAGGTGGACGGCGTTTATGACAAAGATCCGGCCAGACATTCGGATGCCAAAAAGTATGAAGCCCTCACGTATCGGCAGGTCCTGGATAAGGAACTGGGTGTGATGGATTTTACCGCCATTACTCTATCACAGGAAAATAAATTGCCGATGATCGTGTTCAACATGACCCGGGAACACAATTTACATAAACTGGTCATGGGAGAAAATATAGGAACCAAAGTCACGGAGTGAAACCATGTTAAATGATATCTACGAAGATACCAAGGATCGCATGAACAAAGCGGTCGAAAAAACCAGGCATGATCTTGCTACTGTCCGGACCGGCCGGGCGTCCACTGCGTTGCTCGACGGGATCAAAGTCGAATACTACGGGACAAAAACGCCACTGAAACAGCTGGCCCAGCTGTCGGCACCGGAACCGCGTTTGCTGGTGATTCAGCCCTATGAGAAGAATATCATACCGGATGTGGAACGAGCGGTACTGGAATCGGATCTCGGGTTGAACCCGCAGAATGATGGCATGGTCATCCGGTTACCTATCCCCGAATTAACCAGAGAGCGCCGGGAAGAACTCACCCGCTATGTACATAAACTTGCCGAAGAAGGCAGGATCGCCATCCGGAATGTCCGGCGGGACGCCAACGATACCTTGAAGGAACTGGAAAAAGAACACGAAATTTCAGAGGATAACGCCCACCGGGGAATGGACACCATCCAGGAAATCACCGACGAGCATATCAAACGCATCGACGACCTGCTGAAACATAAGGAGCAGGAGATACAGGAGTAAACCAATACTCAATATTCCAATACTCAATAATTCAATATTCAAAGTTTCAAAATTTGATACACGACAAATTACACATTCAGGGAAGTGGTCTATCTGAAAATCGGGATTACGATTTGGATTTCTCCGGGAGTTTGTTGTAAATGGCAGCAAAGATAAGTTTTAATTCTGTTGATTCCTTCAATAAGGGTGCGGAAGCAGATTGCAAATCTGTATCACCTTCAAAAACTTCCTGTATTAGTTTGTACCAATAGATAGTTTCTCGTGCTTCTCGGAGGCAAATTTTAATTCGCTGACGGAATTCAGCAAAGCTCGTCGCCTGGGCTTCCTCAAAATCTGCTCCCATCAAAGTGGCCGATTTCAGAATCTGATACCATAAGCCCAGGGAGCTGCTTGATACTGCGGCAAGTACACCTTTCAGGTGGTACGCGAAAATCGTAATTTTCAATGGAACCAGGAAGTACACGGATCCGCAGAAGAAAAGAGTATATCATTTGTGTACATTCGAGTCATCCGTGGCACCGGTTACTTTCTCCGGACAGCAGACTATGAACACGATAATCCTGGATAAACCCCTGAATCTCACCTGTTCGCTGGAGAGCGGACAGTTTTTCCAATGGCAGCGATATGAACCCGGATATGTCCTGCAGAGTGGAGAAAAAATTTTCTACCTGGAACAGCAGGGAAACACTCTCAAATATGAATCAATCACCGGAGATATTGATGCTGTATTTCTCCGGTTCTTTTTCCGGATGGAAGATGATCTTTTCGCTATTTTCCATCCCTGGAGACACGATTCGCTGGTGATGAACGCGTATTCTCAATGTGAAGGACTGCGGCTGCTGCAACAGGATCCCTGGGATTGTCTGGTGAGTTTTTTGTGCTCGGCGGCGTCGAATATTCCCCGCATCACCACCAATATCCGCACCCTCTCAAAGCGATACGGTACCTGTTACAATCAAAACGGCCGACGATGGAGCGCCCTTCCCACGCCGGAGCAGCTGGCGGACGTGCAACTGCAGGAACTGTATGACGCCGGCCTCGGCTTCCGGGCAAAATATCTGCGAAAGATCGTCGATCGGGTCCGGAATGGCTTTCACCTCGAGACGCTGAGCGCGCTCTCCTATCCCGAGGCGAAGGCGGAGTTAATGACCTTGCCCGGAGTCGGCGATAAAATTGCGGATTGCGTGCTGTTGTTTTCCCTGGGAAAAACAGAGGCCTTTCCCACCGACACCTGGATACGAAAGATTCTGCTCACCCATTATTTTCCCAACCAAACCCCGACCAGCCGCCACCTGCCCCGCCTGGCCCGGGAACGGTTCGGCAAACACGCCGGATACGCTCAACAGTATCTGTATCACTGGGCCAGACATTACCAGAGATAATGGGTGTCAAGTGTTGACAAGTACTGGCAAGTGCTGACAAGATCCGGATTTCCTACTGGAATAGCGTGTCAGAAAAAGCAGGATCACAAAGTGACACCAAGTACAGCACAAAGTTCCACAATGTGAGTTTTGCATTCTCTGCCTTTGTGAAACTTCGTGTTACGTATTTTTTCTACCAAAGTCCGGCAATCCGATAGTTTTCTCTTGTCAGCACTTGTCAGCACTTGTTCTTGTAACCACTTGCATTCCTGGAGAATTAATACCATATTAATCACTATAAATACTTATCGCTGTTTGCTACAATCGCAACCAATACAGGAGGAGATCATGAGTAACATAAACAGACGAGAGTTTTTATCGAAATCCCTGGCGACTGCGGGGGCATTTGCGCTGAGTTCGGTCGGGCTGGATCTGTTTGCCGCGCAGACCAAAAAATATCCCACCGACCGGATTACACTGGGCCCCGAGAAGGTGGAAGTCAGCCGGATGGCGATTGGCACCGGCACCAGCGGAGTGGGCGGCAGTTCCAACCAGACCCGGCAGCTGGGTATCGACGGCCTGAGCAGCCTGCTTCAGGAAGGCTATGAGAAAGGCGTGACCTTCTGGGATTCCGCCGATCAATATGGTTCCCATCCTCACTTGCGGGAGGCACTCAAGCATGTGCCGCGGGAAGAGGTCCAGATTCTGACCAAGACCCACGCCTCCACCAAAGAGGAAATGCAAGCCGATCTGGATAGATTCAGACAGGAGCTGGGAACGGAGTACATCGATATTATGCTGCTGCATTGTATGATGAGCGGGAACTGGCCGGAGCAGAAACAAGGTGCCATGGAGGTCATCTCCGGAGCCCGTGAAGACGGCATTATCCGGACCCACGGCGTCTCCTGCCATACGCTGGATGCTCTGAAAGCGGCTGCCCGTACTCCCTGGGTCCAGGTGGATCTGGCCCGGATTAATCCGTTTGGACAGGTGATGGACGCCGAGGTGCCCACCGTAGTTTCGATGCTGAAAGAGATGAAAAAGTCCGGTAAAGGGATCATCGGAATGAAGTTATTCGGCGCCGGCAGGCTCGTTCGCAACAGAGATGAGAGCCTGGAGTATGTGCTGGCCTCCGATTTTGTCGACTGCTTCACCATCGGATTGGAGAGCCGGGAGCACCTGACTGATTTATTGGATCGAATTCCTGCCGTGAGTGTGCGGAGTTAATTGATCGTTGCCTTCCGTGCCAGATTATATTATCCTAATCCTACGTTAAGCGATACGAGTGCCCAATCGGGATCCTCCGACGCTCCGGAGGGACTCCGTCGGGGGGCTCACGTCACTACTGCAGTGAATAAACCGGTGACATAAACGGAAATCAGATGCATCAGCACGAACGGAGGATTCCTATGATCAGAAAGTACGGATTCATCAGCAGTATTGTGTTTATCTCTGCAATTCTTATGGCCGGATGTGCATCCGTCACAGACGCCGTAGTTGGCGGAGCCGTGGAAGGCTTGAGCCGTGCGGCTTCGGAGCGAGCTGCCAACGCCGTCTATAAGACGCTGGCGCCCAAAGAGAAGCTGCCCGCCCCTGCGACGCCGGGATGGAATCAGTTCATGGCAGTCCAGGCACAGGTTATCTTCGGATACGCATTCGCCCCGGGCGGGGTGTGGGTTTCCCAGACCGGATATCAGCAGGGTGAGTATACACAATTTGAGCTGGTACAATCCGACGATGACTCCAGGATTGTGCTGGAACGGGCGTTATTGACCCAGCTGGACAACGGCAATCAATGGTGGCGAGTCGCCTGGAGTGAAGGGGAAGAGTCCTGGATTTATGAAGGGTTGATCTCAGCCTCTGAAAATGCACTCTTACGGCTTCGGGCACAGGATGCCGACGGCAACCAGGGGGAAGTTCCGGTTTCGGGACAGACTATTTACATGGAGCCGGCCGAACTCTCCCGGGAAAGTATCGACGGAGCGACTGTCGGAGTGGAATCCATTTCCACCCCTGCCGGAACGTTCAGTGTCGACCACGTCAGGTACATGCCTGCAACCGGAGAGGGAACGCTTGACTGGTGGCTGACCAATCAGGTACCAGGGGGTGTTGCCAAATATCAACTCAGTGATGCGGATGATGGGGTGGTGTGGACGAGTACCCTGATTGAAAAGGGAAATGACGCCACGACAGTACTGGATTCGTTTTAGCCGGAATTATACCTCCTGAACCCGATAAGAATGGCACAGAAGAGGGAGAGTGGCCCCGGTCCCACTCCCCACCAGGTACATCTCGACGAGATCTTTTCGGGGTAAGGGAACAGGTCCATAAGGACGGAAAGCGGTCGGTATTCTTCTCAACCAACGCGATCCCTGGCGGGATATTGCAGTCCCATTTTTAATTTGGAATGATTCAACACCCTCCGTATACTGGAAATATGAGCGGCATCTTTTACAAACTTGGTGAGAAAGCGGGACGCTCCCTGAAAAAAGGGCAGTGGATCTATAAATCCGTATTCGGATCGGAAGAGGAAGGTATCAGAGCGGAATATATCCTGGGCCAGGAATTAACCCGCCGCATTACACAGCAGGCTGCCGGGACAGTCGATCCCCGGCAGCGAGAACACATCAGCGATATCGGGCAGCGCCTTTCCAGCCGCCTGAGTAACCAGCAGCGGAAATGGCAATTCCACGTCCTGCCCTCACCGGAAGTCAACGCCTTCGCCTTTCCCGGCGGATTCATTTTTGCCACCGATACGCTCCTGCAGGTTGCCGATATGAATGAAGAAGAACTCGCCTTTATCCTGGGGCACGAAATCGGCCATGTGGTCCGGGGCCATCCTTTCGACCGGGTAATGGCCAATTCGTCACTGAAGGTCATTTCCAGATTGGGCCGGGCGGGCGGCATCGCCGGGAATCTGGCAAAACAGACCCTCACCCGGCTGCTCCACAGCAACTACTCCCAGGATCAGGAGCTGGATGCGGATCAGTTCGGGGTGCAGTTAATGGCCAGTGCCGGATACAGCCCTTACGCGGCGCTCGATGCGCTGCAGAAACTCGCCAGAACATCAGGCAGCGACGGCCTCCGCTTTCATTATTTTTCCACCCATCCCCGGATAGAGGATCGCCTCAGAGAAATCGAATACCACATACGGCGGCGAAGACGCCGGTTATCCTGACAAGTGCGTACAAGTGCTTACAAGAACAAACGTGGGATATCCGGATCTTGTGAGCACTTAGCAGTTCTTGTTCAATTACAAAAAGAAGTATCACAAAGTGACAC
>CAYPST010000016.1:38457-57693 GCA_964413425.1 uncultured bacterium | reverse complement strand
GTATTACCTGCATCAGGTACGCCGGCCACCGGTGCATATCGACGAGAATCACGTTATCACCACGCTGGAAGGTCGGCGGCTGTTTGAGGACACCCTTACCGGGAACCCTGACGGCCGGCTGTATCAATTGTGCCGCGATTATCATCTCAGCCCCGAACGTATTGTTCCTGGTCCCGGGAATATCACAGTGCTCCTCGACGAGCAGGGGAATCCTCTGCCGGATCTGCGCACGGTCGATCACAACACCCTGGCCGGCAACCAGATTATCGATACTGTCCATCGCTTGACTCAGGATCCCGAAACTGCCGTGTTCGCCTCCGTGGCCGGGGGACGTAAGACCATGTCTGTCTATCTGGGGTTTGGCATGCAGCTGTTCGGCCGGGAGCAGGACAGTCTGCTCCATGTGTTGGTGCCGGAGGAGTATGAAGGTGACCGGGATTTCTTCTATCCCAGACCTGGCGAGGAGGACCAGGTGCCGGTGGACTGTTCCGAGATCCCGTTTATCCGCCTGGGGGAAGTGATGCCCCGGTACCAGCAAGGAGAATTTACCTATTCCCGTCTCATCAGCAATATGCAGCAGTCGCTGGAAGCGGGATTAACCTATCCCATGGTGCGCTTCACGAATGAAGAAAAATACCTGTATTTCGGGAAATCAACAATAGAGTTATCACCGTTGCAAATGGCGGTGTGGGCGATTTTCGCAGAACAGAAGATCGATCAGTGCGTCCGGCCGGATTTATCGGTCTGTGGAGAGTGCACTGAGTGTTTTTTGCCGGTGAGTGCGGCCAATGGTCGCTGGGACGATTTTGTCGAGCGTATGATCACTACCTATCGCCGGTACCATCCCAGGGAAGTTTTACCGGAGAATCAAACAATGCGACGGTTACAGGAAAGCTATTATGATGAAGGCGGCATCCGAGTTTTCTGGGAAACCCGCACCAATGTTAACAAAAAGTTGAAGATGACCGTCGGTGAGCGGTTGACGGAACGCGCGTTGGTCATCCGATCCGTCGGAAGGAAGGACAAACGGTACGGCCTGGCAACAGATAAAACGAAACTGGAGCGGGGGGAGCCGATGAATCGCGAGACCGCAGGGAGCCGCAAATAATGAAACTTTGCAGATTGCAGTTGAAATATACAGCAGTGGATACTTTGAACCTTCCTCCTTACAAAGGCGCTACCTTTCGCGGGAGCCTGGGGCATATATTCAAGGATCTGGTCTGTGTCAAACCACATAGACAATGCGAGGGCTGTGAACTTCAGGAATCCTGTCTGTATCCGCGGACTTTCCAGCCCGTGAAGGATTCAAAACATCCCTTGCCACCTCCCTATATCATAGAGCCACCTGCGGAATCAAAACAACACTATACTCCCGGAGAAACCTTCGCAGCAGGTCTGGTACTGGTGGGAGAGAGAGTGGCCAGTCTTCCGTATTTCATTCAGTCCATGGCGAAACTGGGAGTGCAGGGCATCGGTAAGGGCGGCGGAGAAGTACAGCTCCGGTCAGTGCTGAGCCTTGGAATGAACGGTTCCCACCGGGAGCTGTTGGACGAGGAATCCGGACGTATATCCGACAGTGCCTATTTTGTGAACTGGGAGGATTTCACGCCCACGGACACGCAGGAAGTAACACTCCGATTTCTCACCCCAGTCCAATTGCAACATAAAGGGAAGCTGATCAAGGGCCCCATCCCGTTCCGGCTGCTGGTGACCAACCTTCTGCGCCGCTGGAAAATGCTGGAACGGTTCTATGGCGACGGGAAAAACTCAACACCCTGGGAGCTGGAACGACAGGAGGTGGGCTCGGTCGTGGTCAGCGATTTCGACGTTCAGTGGCAATCCTTCTCCCGGTGGAGCAACCGGCAGAAAAGGTATCATCCCCTGTACGGTCTCACCGGTTCGGTGACTTACGAAGGGGATCTCACGCCGTGGACGCCGCTTCTGCAACTGGGCGAGTGGATGCACCTGGGGAAAAAGACCAGCTTCGGACTGGGGCAGTATGAACTAAAATGTGGACATGTATAATAAACACTGCAATAAATACAGGATAAGCTATGAGTAAGTTGAAAAAAGTTGCATTCCAGTGCGAAGTCATCACCCCCATGTTTCTGGCCGGAGCAGATCAGGAGAGGGCCGAGATTCGGGCGCAAAGTATCCGAGGTTCATTGAGATATTGGTTGAGAGCGTTACTTGGCGGACAAGGTCTTGTACAGTCGTCTGATCTTAGCGCTAAAGAGTCTCAAATTTTTGGGAGTACGGATTTGGGTTCCCCGGTTACTATTAGGGTGTTGAATATCTCAACAAGAACTGAACAAGCTAAGAATCTAATGAAAGATCAAAATTCTGGAATGGCTTATCTGTGGTATTCAACTAAACTCGGGAATAATCGCGGATTTATTGAGTCAGGTTCATTTGATGTTGTTTTGCAATCTATTGGAGATATTGAACCGTTAAAGTCTGCTATTAAAGCATTTTGGTTGCTATCAAATTTTGGTGGTTTGGGAACCAGATCACGGAGATGTGCTGGCGCTTTTCAAGTAAAAAAGGTCATACATTCTGACATAGATCTTGATTTCTCTTTTACCAGTAATACTCCCGATACCTTGAGTAAAAATTTGAACAATTTATTGGGAGGCCAGGGTCTCTCTAAAAGACCTAAATTTGATGTTTTACACCCATCTTTTGCCGGGGTCTGGTATGAAACATTAAATAAGAAGACATGGAAAAGTGCGGTTGAAGAATTAGGATGTCGAATGAAAGATTTTCGGCTAAGAAAGGGTATGAATGAAGAACATGGAAGAGATTATCGTACAGTTAAAAAATTTCTGCAAGATGGAAGACCTGTACCTGATAGGATCGATAGAGCCGGATTCGGATTACCACTGACATTTCGTTACTCAAGTCTTCGGGGCAGGGACAATAAAGCAACGATAAATGTTGATCATAAAGATTATAATCGTCGTGCGTCACCTCTATGGATGACTGTTCGTAAAAACCATCAGGGAAAATTTGATGGAATACTTACGCATTTTGACAGTCAATTCGTGCCTGATAGAGTTGGGATTTCAATAAAAGGAAGGCCAACAAATACGGATAGTTCTATCATAAGAGAATTTATAAAATCAGAATTTTCAAACGCTGAAAAGATATTATGACAATGGCAAAAACAGATTTCTACACCCTCAAAATTAAAGCCCTTCTCCACGATCCGCCGGAGAAGGCGCCGGTACTGATGCAGACCAGAGAATCCCACGAGAAGCGTTCTCAACGCTATCTAGATATGCTAATCGGTGAAGGAGAGAAACTCAAAACGGATGAGATCGATTCGGCGGATTACATCGCCTCGGCCAGCGACCGTTACCAGTTTCCTTCGAGAAAGAATGATTATCGGGAGCGATTTCTGCGCAACCCCGAGATCCGTCACCCACTCTCCGGGGCGGGAATTGAGATGGAACGTATGGAGCAGATGGATTTTGACGCGCTCAATAGGACAGTAGAGAATGCAATCCGTAAAATTGCAGAAACATACTTGGACAAGGATGAATCGCAACGTCTCCGGAAAATCTATCTCTCCCTCTGGCGGGAATTACCGGGATTGCTGAAAGGAGAGGAAGATGAAAAGAACCGCCTGGGTGAACTCTGGGATCTGCTGCCTGCTGATACCCGGATACCGGATCATTCCATCTGGGATCACCGGAGCATGGTCTCTGCGCTGGCCGGCGCCGGTATGCATCACGGGAATGCTGGTTTGCTCCTCTTTACTATTGGTCCGGTTCAAGAATTTATCGCAGCTTCCCGGAAGACCGTCGACCTCTGGTCCGGAAGCTATCTCCTGGCCTGGCTGAGCTGGCAGGCTATTCAGTCGGTGATCAGCGAACTGGGACCGGATGCGGTGATTTTCCCCAACCTCTACGGCCAACCACTGGTGGATCTCTGGTTGAAAGAGCAAGGGCTGCAATATATCGATCAGGTGAATCCCGATTCGCCGAGAAGAGCGACGCTCAAGCTGGCTGTTCCCACCCTGCCGAACCGCTTTTTCGCCGTGGTGCCGATTGACAGGGCGTCTGATCTTGCAGAACAGGCCCGGCAGGTGATCCAGGATGAGTTAGCCAACATTGGCGATTATGTGTGGAATACCCTGAATTCAGATGAAAAAGTCGACAGCAAGAACCTCTGGAATCAGCAGATCCAGCAGTTTCTGGAATGCTACTGGACGGTACTTCCCATCAAAAACATCAAAGAAAAAGAGTCTTTCAGTCAGGTTTTTGACAAAGAGTATTCCGGCTTATTGGAGTGGTGTAATCCGGATTATAAGAAAATGCTTGATGCTTATGAAACTGGGCAATTCGGTATCAACATCGGTACCGTCTATGGCAGATTGTATAGTCTGGTAGAACAGTCCACTGGCGCACGGAAAGCCCTCCGGGACTTCCGGCAGCTGGAAGAGCCCGGCTACCGGGACTCATTGATACCCCAGCTGGCTGCACTGGTGCCGAAGGCAGAGGCAAGGCCACGGGAATTTCGGCTATTTTGGAATGACTTGGCTGGAAAACATAAGAAAAAACTTAGTGAAAACGAACGACTATCCGCTATCTCACTTATAAAACGGTGGTTCCCGGAATATCTGGAATCCCGGGACGATATATTTGGGAATTTGCACAAAGGGTTCCCTTCCACTCACTCCATCGCAGGGGCGGACTATAAACTTGCGGTCATCGAATATCTTCGGGACAATCAGAATTCCGGAGAATTACAGACAACCCTTGAAAAATATATCAAAACGGTGAGAGACTATGAGCAATTCGTGAACACGGATCTGGAGAAAGATTATCCGCCGGACCAGGCCCTGTATAAAATCCGGAGAACTGCCGGAGAATGTGAGGCGGAAGAGAATTTTTTTGGCGCTACCGCTTTCTGTGATATCCAGGGAGAATATCTATTCCCAGCGGGGTTCGATCTGGAGCGGGAAACTGAGTTCTTCCGACAGGCAAAGTACGAGGGAAAAAGAGAGGAGTTCCTGGAAAAGAAACGGGAAGCCCTAAAGGCGCTGAATCAATTATATCGCACTACCGACAGCCTGAGGATTCAGCGCCCATCCCCATATTACGCAGTAATCCTGTTCGACGGAGATCATATGGGCAAATGGCTGTCCGGAGAAAAGTCCCCGGATTACGTGGATGCCCTCCACTCTAAAATCAGAACTCAGGTTGAACAATATGCATATTCGAATGAACAAGATGAAGAGAATGGAGCAAATCATGAAAGAAAAGCGTGGAAAACTTTGCTGAAAGAAGATAAGAACGGGAAAAAAGTGAAACGGCCACTTGCCCCTGCCATCCACGCCGCGGTCAGCCGGGCCCTGAATGATTTCGCGTTGCATTCGGTACGGGAAATTGTGGAAGAGGATTATATTGGTAAACTGGTGTATGCCGGTGGCGATGATGTGCTGGCTCTGACCAGTATCGGCCATGCCCTGAAAATCGCAGAAAAACTGCGGGCGGCGTTTTCGGGGCATTTCAATGAGGATGGGGAAGTGGACTGGGCTACTGGTGGCCGTGGCTATATCCTCAACCGAAAAGGGAACAGGAAAAAGAAATTTCTCACCATGGGACATACGGCCACCGGCAGCGCCGGCATCGCCATCGTGCATTACATGTATCCTTTGCGCCAGGCCCTGGCCCTGGCACGCGAGGCTGAACATCAGGCAAAGCATAGACTGACACAGCATCCGTTAACTTCACAGAGTTCGTCTTTTTTTGAAGCGAATGAGTGTGAAAGCAGCAAAAAAGATGGACAAGGCCGGGATGCTTTCTGCATTGCCGTGGCAAAGAGGAGCGGTGATACCACAAAGGTCGGCGCTCACTGGCGGTTCAAGAATGAACAAAAATCCATGATTAACCTGCTTGATCAGATTGCGCAACTAATAAGTTCAGGAGCGCTCTCCACCGGATTTGTGTATGAGGTTGAAAAAGAGGAGGGCCCATTGAGATCATTGGAAGATTCAGAGAAAGAGCACGACGACGGAAATAATTCCCCTGTGCCTTCGGAAATCCGTCGTCTGTTCACCCGTCACAGTGAAGGGCTCGCGGAATTAAGGGTACGCAAGATTGCCTGGATGAATATCTTGAAAAAGGAGGAAGAACTATCCGGAAAGAATAAAGAACAGGAAAACCAGGTCCGGAATGAAATCTGGGATACGATTCTCAGTCCATTGCTCCAAGAAGTAAATTTATCCCAGTTTCGTCAACTGGTGAGTACAGTGCAGTTCATGATCCGGGGAGGGATTGAACGATGACCATGTATTTTGTTCAACCATCAGATCTATTGTTTTTCAAAGACGGCAGAGAAGTCCAGGCGGGCACTGAATATTCCGCCGAAGGTCTGTTTCCGCCACTTCCGACAACCTTTTACGGGGCGATCCGTTCTGCGATTGTGGCTCATCAGAATGGAGACTTTCGGGCGGACAATTTTGGTCTCGGCGAGGAAGTGCAGTCAGTAGTAGGCACCAAAACCAGTGAAACTGCTGAACTAGGAGACCTTTCCCTGGACTTTTTCGCCCTGGCAAGCAGTAAATTTGACCAGGATAATAACAAAGAGGTTTACAGGATTTATTACCCGGCTCCCCGGGATTTCCTGCAGAGAAAAGATGCTGATGACAATGATGAGAAATTTAAGCCGGTCCAGGCAGGGCCAATCAGACAGAACCTTGTGCAGACGAATTTTCCGAGTTCAGCACTTCAACTCAACTGGGCACTTCATCCAGAGACTGCATTTCTGAAGTATGAAGAGCGTTATCTTTCTCCGGATATCTTTTTCCGATATTTATCCGGGGAATTCCTTGCAGACGAAAATGACAAGCTTGTGTTGAGAAGACATAAAGACTGGTATAAAGCAGAAGATCTTTTTCAGAAAGAACCACGGATGCAGATCGCGGTAAACCAGACCACACGGACCGTCCAGACCAGTGCACTTTTTACCATTGCCTATACCCGGCTGAACAACAATCTGAAGGGAAGCAGTTCCACAGAGGATAATGGGGACATTGGCGGGGAAACGGTCGGATTTCTCTTGCGCCTGAATGTGGAGGACCTCCTGCCTGACCAGGGTTGGCTTCGGTTGGGAGGAGAATCACGACCCGCCGGTTACAAAGCGACAACCACAGAATCGTTTAAAGATTCTCAAGTTGCGGAAATCAAAGAAAAAGTGAAACAGACCGGAAGATTTAAGCTGATCCTTGGAACCACAGCGGTGTTTGAACACGGTTGGCTGCCGGATGGTATCTCTCCGGATGGACATGGAGATCTGGAGGGACTTCCTGTGCAGTTGCGCGGTGCTACCCTGGGACGGCCTGTTACGGTTGGTGGATGGGACCTTGCTGCCGGCAGACCCAAGTTCTCCCGTCGGGGCGTGCCTCCGGGGAGTGTCTATTATTTCGAATTGGGTAGCGATGATGTGGACCGGTTGTTCGACCGCTACTTCACCCGGTCTGTACAGAAAAAAGATTCAGATGAATATAAACAGGGATTAGGAATCACAACCATAGGAGTGTGGTAACCATGTTCAAACAAGCAGATATTTTGTTTTTATATGCTGAAACCGGCGTCCATATCGGCGGCGGGGAAAGCCTGGGAGCCATTGACCTGGCTATCCAGAGAGAACGCTATACCGATTTTCCCGTGGGGCCGTCTTCAGGAGTGAAAGGAGCCGTTCGGGACTGGTTTGTAAAATATGAGCCCGCTGATGGCCAGAAAATTAAACGTAAAGAAGATAAGATTAAACTGGTATTCGGTCCGGATAACGACGAGGACAATGCCAGTGATCACGCCGGTGCCGTGGCCTTCACCGACGCACGTGTCTTACTGTTTCCGGTCCGCTCGATGAAAGGCGTATTCGCCTGGATCACCTGTCCGACGGTTTTACGCAGACTGCAAAGAGACCTAAAAATGGCCGGACAAACAACAAACGAACTTCCTGTACCGGATAATCCGGATTCAGGGAAGCTGGCGGTGGTGGCTGGTTCGGAGTGTCTGGTGGAGGATAACCAGGTGGTGCTGGAAGAATTTGTTTTCCAAAGAGATGAGAGTGCTGATGCCGAGATCAAAGCAATTGCTGAATGGCTCAGTCTGCATGCATTTCCACAGGGAGAGGAGTACGATTACTGGCGCGACCGTCTCTCTTCCCACCTCCTTCTTCTCCGGGATGATGATTTCACCGATTTCGCTCGTCATTCGACTGATGTACAAGCTCGTATTAAACTTGGAGAAGGCAAATCTTCGGATACGAAAAAAGGAGGAAATCTCTTCTACGAAGAATTCCTCCCCTGTGACACCCTGATGTACAGCATCGTGCTGACCCAGGATGTGTTGGGTGAGAAGTTGAATGGTGAAGGTGAAGATGAAAATGAGAAATGGGGAACTGCCGGGGACGGGCTGGACATGATCCGTCTGATGCAGAACCATCGCCTCCAAATCGGAGCCGATGAAAGCATCGGTAAAGGTATCATGTGTGTACATTTCATGAATACCGACAATAAGTAAGGAGAAAAGAAATGGAACCACAGGGCACTAACTCTTCAAGACAAACCATGGAACAGCGCCGCGCCAAAGCGGCCTGGGCGCTGGTTCATAAAAAATCATTAGATGAATCGGTAGTGAAAGGCGCTCCTGCTATGATACAATCTGCCGGGTTGGGACAGGCTATGGCTTTTAACCTGGCCAAAGGAAGAGGTGACTTTGTTGATTGTATGGCAGCATGGCTGTTAAAAGAGGATCGATGGGGGGGCGATTTTGATATTACCAAGGATTACAGAGAAAATATAGGAAAAACATTAATGCAGAAAATCACCGAAGTAAGTGCCGAAGAATATCGCCGGTATACCATGGAAGCAATGGCCTTTCTGGTCTGGATGAAGCGATTTACAGAAGCGAAAAATCAATAACATATCAAAAGTATAAGAGTGAAATATGCCATCGTATAGACAGGATCTGAATTATCCTTTACCGGAAGATCTGAAATCAATCATTCAAGATATTCATTACGGGGATAATGCGTATCTTTTCTGGAATCGATATGTGGCGTGGGACAGAAATGATTTTGCAAAGACACCAAATGAGAAAGTAAGAAAGGCACATTTTGAAGAACTGAAAAACGGATTCGACTGGTCCGTAATAATTCATCAGCTGAACAAACGAAATAACGAACTGAAGGCATCGTTGAAAAAGCAAGGGTATCAGGTTGAGACGATTCCTTTGCAAACGGATTGGCGGCTAGTGACGGGGCTGGGAGCCGGTGGTGCCCTGGAAGTAGGATTCACTCTGCACCCTTTATATGGGTTCCCTTATCTTCCGGCTTCTTCCGTTAAGGGTGTGGCTCGGGCATGGGCAGAATTGGCAGAAGATAATCAAGACGATTTAAAAGAAAAAATCCGGGAGACCTTTGGGAGTTATCCTGTCAAAGGTGATTTAAAAGAAAAGACAACAAATCAGAAAGAAAGCGATAACAAACTGGGCGATGTTATTTTTTTGGATGCCTTTCCCGATGGCTCTCCAGAATTGATTAAAGATATTATGAACCCTCATTATGGCCCCTATTACGATCAACCAGTGAATAAACCACCTGGAGATTGGTATAATCCGGTTCCAATTACTTTTATTACTGTGCAGGATACCCAATTTAATTTCATTCTTGCCAGCCGTAATGCAGATAGATTGCAATTAGCAAAATTCTGGCTCATCGCCGGCCTCACCCACCTTGGCATCGGCGCCAAAACCAGCGCCGGCTACGGGTATTTTCAAGAGCCGGAGGAGCAACGAAAAGCACAGGAGGCCAAAGCACAGGCAGAAGAGGAAAAGCCAGTTATAGCCGAAGAACCAGAAAAGGGAGCACCTCCGGAAATACCCCAGTTTGACAAAGTCAGCCAGGGGATGAGAGAGGTGGTGGCTGAGGTGATCAATAAGGATCAAAAACCTATTAAAGTCAGGTTGCTTGGAGTGGAGGGGCATGATGAAACGGTACTGTGTTCCATTAGTAATCCGGATCATGTTTCTGTGGGTGAAAAGATTTACGTCACTATAGCACAATATATTAAGGAGAAGGATGAGATACTGATGACCAGGTTTGAGCGGAAGTTTGGCGAGTGAAGGGAATCAGTTGCTTATGTCAAGGAGATGGTATAATGCTAACCAATAATACACGAGCAATATCCTAATGGCCGAATTAAAAAACCGTCTCTTACTGGCCTCATTGGGGGCAGGACCCTATTATCCTGCGTATTACACGCTAAACGGCACACGCTCAGAAAAAACAGAATTGAGTTTTCACGCCCTGGCAGAACATCTTGAGATTCCATTTGAAAATTTGCGCATATTTGGAACCGATCCCGAACCTGAAAATAACTTGTCCAGAGGGTCTAAATGGGATTTGATGATATCGACATTTGGCAGGGAATTACAAAAACACCAGAGGATTACAGTGCCCTTCGGGTTGAAAACAGATGACCATTATCGCTTTTTCAGAGAGCTAATCGCCGTTGTGGAAGACGCAGACGAGCTCGTCGTTGACATGACCCATGGCTTCCGTTCGTTTCCCGTCGTCCTGCTCATGTCACTCTTTTTCAGTGAAGCCGTGCATGAGAAACCGTTTGATACTCTTCGTATTTTTTACGGCGCGTATGAAGCCGGTCAGGACACCGAGGATACTTTCAATAACGCACGTGGTGAGGAGAAGTCGGTGAAGGAGGTCCCGCTGGTGGAAATGAATATCGTGCCGGAACTCCTGCAATGGACCAAAGCCGCCGAACGGTTGATCAAATACGGGCTGGCCGGGGATATGGCAGACCTGGTTAAAGATTTCAGCCAGAACTGGGATAAACGATTTAAAGACCTGGATCGGGCCTTGGCCTATAATGCTGTGCATTTAATCCCGGAAGAAGCCAGAAAAGTGCGCAAAAGGTTTGAACAGAACAAAAGGAAAATTAATGAACAAACTCCAATATATTATCTCCAGGATTCGGTGACCGGGCTTGTGAACAGGATCAGTGGAGAAAAAGTAAGTGACCAACAGCTGGAAGTGGCTCAATATTTTTTTCGGATAGGGCGGTATGGGCAGTCATCCATTGTTCTTCTCGAATATGCCATCTCAAGAATTTCTGAACGATATGTTGAATTAAAAGGGAGTGGTGCTTCTATAGCCAAGCAAGAGGTTAGGAATCTACCGAGCAAGGTGCTTACTTTATTAACCCAGAAAAACAGTAGAGATAAAAAAAGTGAAAAGAACGCAGAAAAAATTTACCATGTTATGGAGAAATGGAGTGCAAAGAAAACAAAAAAGCTGGCAGATAAGTTTTCTGATTTAAACGATATCAGAAATATTGTTGCCCACGGCAAGCAGGTAACAAAAGAACAGTTAAAAGACTACCATTGCAAAGTTTCAGATATATTGAATGAAGCGGAGGACTTATTTGATTTCTCCGATGCCCCGGTGGATGAGTGGGTAGAGTTGATATCCTAATAATTGGCACTCTATTTTTCCTAGGGGTTATTTATATGGCATCGTACATAGTAGAAAAATTCATCGGCCGGTTTCAGAGCCAACGAGCCAACCCAAAAGCGATACATAGTTGTGACAAAATGCGAAAGACACTTAGCATCCGAATGCAGAGGTCCTAATGCTCCTCAACCTCACCAACCACCCCTTTGATCACTGGCCTGATACACAGCGAGCAGCGGCCCTCGAAGCATTCAGCACTGTGGAAGATCTGGGGTTCCCGGCCATCGATCCGGAGGCCGCAGAAGAACAGGTGCGGGAACTGGCGCTGGAATACCTGAAACGCATTCAAGCCAGAAATCCGTCGGCCGTCCATATCCAGGGCGAGCACACCTTCACCTGCACGCTGGTTTGGCTGCTGCAACAGGCCGGGATTCCCTGCCTGGCCAGCACCACCGAGCGTATTGTGCGGCAGGATGATAATGGAAATTCCGTTCGGCAGTTCCGGTTTGTCCGCTTCCGGCGGTATCCGGAGATCGCCTGACCCCGGACGTCAGACTGAATTGCAGTTCGTGTTTTAATGTTCCCCAAGTCCGATGCTACAAATTTTAAATTGGAATGACGTCAAAGATATGTTATACTGGCTTCAGGCATAGTCTCAGGAGCGGTGGAGTATTACCATGCAGAGGACAGGAAATCCGGAGAAAACACCGAGGGGGTTGTATTTATTGGAATTACCCCGATTTTCGTGCATCCGGCCAGATGATAACACGGTGCACGTTATGCCATCTGGGAAACACCCTCCCAGAACGCCTGTCCCGCAAGGGCTGTGAGCGGACCTGTCGGAAACGCCTCGCTGCTTAGAAGAGGATTAAGACACAGCTCAATTTCTACTGTTGTGATATTTGTGAATGTCGGAAACGCCTCGCTGCTTAGAAGAGGATTAAGACCCGGTCTGAGAAATACTCTGTAGGGCCTGATCGAAGTCGGAAACGCCTCGCTGCTTAGAAGAGGATTAAGACGAATCATCATGGTGGATGTAAGTTTCTCGTGCAATTCTGTCGGAAACGCCTCGCTGCTTAGAAGAGGATTAAGACTATTGCGATAATAATGACATTCATCTGTGATAAGAATTTCGTCGGAAACGCCTCGCTGCTTAGAAGAGGATTAAGACTATTTATTTCTGTCATTGTATTATACACAAGTCATGGTCGGAAACGCCTCGCTGCTTAGAAGAGGATTAAGACTTGTGTTGTATAATTCAGATTCGATCCCTGCATAACTTGTCGGAAACGCCTCGCTGCTTAGAAGAGGATTAAGACCAAATTCTTTTGATTTTCCAGATAGTAAGAAGCAATAGTCGGAAACGCCTCGCTGCTTAGAAGAGGATTAAGACATAGCAATAGGTTCATCATTAAAATTAGCAATCAGTCGGAAACGCCTCGCTGCTTAGAAGAGGATTAAGACTAGCCTCTTTCCCACCAGCTGATGATCATCTGTGACACGCGTCGGAAACGCCTCGCTGCTTAGAAGAGGATTAAGACATATTTATTGGAGACAATGCGGTAATTCGGAAAGGCGTCGGAAACGCCTCGCTGCTTAGAAGAGGATTAAGACTTCACCGATGTTTTTCAATCCGCTTAGTTGCTTCCGTCGGAAACGCCTCGCTGCTTAGAAGAGGATTAAGACTTATGTAGCTCTTTCTTATTCAAAAGGATCGATCCAGTCGGAAACGCCTCGCTGCTTAGAAGAGGATTAAGACTTGGATAAGTGCACAATCTTTGGAGGTACACAGTTCGTCGGAAACGCCTCGCTGCTTAGAAGAGGATTAAGACGTGGCTTCGAGAAGCCAGTGCAGCGCAATGAAACAGTCGGAAACGCCTCGCTGCTTAGAAGAGGATTAAGACCTTCGTACGAGATCGGATGCTCCGGCAGGTCCTCATAGGTCGGAAACGCCTCGCTGCTTAGAAGAGGATTAAGACTCGGGGTAGCCGTTCTGTTCCAGCCAGAGGATGAGTCGGAAACGCCTCGCTGCTTAGAAGAGGATTAAGACTTGGGATATTCGTACATGACTTCCTCCCTTGATCTATGAGTCGGAAACGCCTCGCTGCTTAGAAGAAAATTAAGACTTGGTTCAATAAGCATTCATGGATCTCCACCAAAATTGTCGGAAACGCCTCGCTGCTTAGAAGAGGATTAAGACAATATTAATCCACGTTCAGACTCAGGATCAATACCCTCGGTCGGAAACGCCTCGCTGCTTAGAAGAGGATTAAGACATGATATCCTTATCTTTCAGCTATTTGTATCTGGGTCGGAAACGCCTCGCTGCTTAGAAGAGGATTAAGACCATTGGACCACATCTCATTAACATCAACAGCCTTAGTCGGAAACGCCTCGTGAGCTAGAAGAGGATTAAGACCACTATGTACGCCTTAGCGCGATTTCTCGGCGACATGTCGGAATCGCCTCGTGAGCTAGAAGAGGATTAAGACAGTTGTTGGTAGAGTGTCCCAGTCCCGCTCGATGATTCTAGTCGGAATCGCCTCGTGAGCTAGAAGAGGATTAAGACCGAGCGACCAGGGCACCTTCAGTGGCATTCTACCTGGTCGGAATCGCCTCGTGAGCTAGAAGAGGATTAAGACCTTGGAGTCATCCAGAATGCTCATGATGTCTTCTGTCGGAATCGCCTCGTGAGCTAGAAGAGGATTAAGACTGTCTTATTCTTTTCGATTTATCAGGAAGAGATAAACATGTCGGAATCGCCTCGCTGCTTAGAAGAGGATTTCTGGACGCATTGCGACTTGCCTCTCCGCTGGTTCGGCGGTTTCGGTCAGGACTGGTCGCCTCCCACTGGCCGGATGCGGACCGGGCGGCGTCGAATAAACCTTCGCGGCTTTAAGGCCGCCGCAGGCGGGTTGAAGCCATAGAGACGAGACACGGAGGGCCTCTCCCGCTTCAACCCGGCTGCACCGGACTTGAAGCGAGAGTATCAGTGGCGGGTTGATGTCAACACCAGCCGGGTCTACAGTTACAAAAGACTACGAAACATAAGAGGGGTGTGACTCGCCAGAAACACTGGTTCTTGCATTTCCATGATTCATATCTATCTTACGTCTGAGTTGTGCGATATGAGTGCCCCAATGGGGTCTTGCTGGGACAGCGAAGTATCGCTGTACGTAGATATACTTTGGGTTTCGCTTATTTATGCAGCTCAATCCGAGGATGGAGCACAGGCAGGTCACTCTCTTCTGAGTTTGATTTCATAGTTTATTTCTGCTGGAATAATTCATATCCCGATGGGGTCTCCATGGGGAAAGGAGCACCCATCTGCAGCTGCGGATACCACTTTTTTCCACTCTCCTGACCTCCTGAATGGCTCCCAAGCTTGGCATGCTGGCATTGCTCGTGATCATCCGATAGGTTGCCAGAGCAACCGAAATAAAGGAGGATGAAAAACAATGAACATGTCAGCCCAGGATCAGATTGAAGCATGGCGACGCGAAAACAACTGGCAGGCGATAGTCCGGGTGTACGGGAAGCTGCATTCGGAGGAGAACGGACTCTGGCGGTCGCCGGAGATTGTCCGGCAGGTGGCATTTGCCTATACTCAGATGGGTCAATATGACCTGGCAGACCAATATGCGAATCAACATGCCGTCCTCACTCCGGATGATCCGATGGCACATTATAGCCTGGGGTATATTCAGTATGTCCAGGGGCTCCAGGGTCGAAGCCGTCAATCCTTCCGCGAGGCCATCCCTCATTTGCTTCGCGCTCTGGAGCTCCGCCCCGAGTTCATTCCCTGCCTGTATGTGCTGGGCAATTGTTACCGGAAACTGGACCACCATGAGAAGGCTATCGAAATCTATACCGACGTCCACAGATTGTATCAGGAGGAAGACCGGGAGTTTCATCAGAAGTTTTACCGGAAACATCTGGTCAAAGCCTGCTTCGGTCTGGCGAAATCCCTCATCGCCTGTCGTCGCTGGGAAGAAGCCCGGGTCTATGCCGAACTGAGTCATGCCGAAGATCATCGCCGGTATATCGAGGACATCTATCATTGGTATCTGGCCGGGGAAATCGCGCTGGGGCTTGGTGAATTATCACAAGCCGAAGAAGCCTTTCAACAGGCCAGAACCTGTGATGAAACCCGGGAATGGATTCACGATCGTCTGGGACGGGTCGCCTCAGATCAACATCGATTTGACCTGGCCACAGAACGGTTCGAGCGGGCGTTATCCTGCCGGAGGCAGGGTTATATTTACGTGGATAAAGGCATTAACCACCTCCGGGCCGGCCAGTATGCGGACGCGCTGCGGGCCTTGGAACTGGCCATGCCCCGCAGCCGGAAGAGCCAGCATAAAATTTACCTGCTCACCGGCCGGGTGTATATGGCACAGCAGCGCTACCAGGAGGCCGTTACCTACTATGAAAAAGCCATTCAGGCGAAACTGAAACTGTACGAAACCGATTATCCGCTGGCCATGTGGGAACTGGGCATGGCCTTGCAATCGGCCGGGGACGGTGAAACCGCAGAGCACTATTTTCAAGAGGTGGAGTACTCGTATCCCCAGACACCCCGGGATGCAATCCAGGCGGAACGGTGTTTTTCCGGAGGGGTGGTGTATGTCTGATCCCCACGGCGAAATACTGGACCTGATCACGGCACTCCAGGAAACCCCATTCAGTCCCGAAGTGCCTGCCCTCATCTACCAGGTGACCGCTCTGTTGACCCGCTTTGGATTGCCGGACGAGTGTGAGGACGCATGTATTTCCCTGCTTACCCATCCCCATTATCTGGTCCGGTATGAAATGGGGATTGTTTTTCGCCTGCAACACTGGTGGCGATCCGCCACCGGCCCTGAACGGCTGCGGTTCTTATATGCGCTGCAGGAATTTGCGATGTTGAATCACCTGGGCACAAGCCGGAACCAGCGCAGCACGGCGAGGCAAGCCCGAATGTTATTGACCCAGGCCTGCCTGGACCCCGCTCCCCAGGTCCGTCGCAAAGCCGGAGAGGCGTGGGATAATGCCGAGCTCACTCCCAGGGAAGACTTCGCCCGGACACTGGCCCGGGGCGCCTATTTTCGCCTCCCGGAGATCGTGCAATCGCTGGAGGACCCGGACGAAGCCGTCCGCCATCTCCGCCTGCTCACCGCCCATCCCCTGAATTCCGACTACCATCAGCGCCAGGCAGCACAGGCACTGCAATTCATAGACAGTGGAAATTCTTCTGTGGACCGGGTGTCCGTTTCTGGCGCCTCCCTCGAAACCCAGCTGCCGGAAACGAGAGCTGTTCTCAGAGGCAACATCTCTCCACAAAATCCCCTGCCACCTGAAAATAAGGACAATTCAGAGAACATATATGGGAAACAGCTGGTAGAAATCCTGTCCCGGTATCCGATATTTCTGCAGGGCGAAGAAGTCTGGCCCACCATCCATTGTCAGACCCGGACCGGCCGGATCGCCTATCGGAATCCGGGGGTGTTATCCTTCTCCCGACAGCAGAGACGGCGCCTGCTGGCACCGCCGGCTCCGTATCACATTGCCCGGTTCGATGTCCGTATGATGGAACCGACCGTGTTGACGCGCATGCTGATTCAGGAAGACAGACTGTCTGAGACGGCTCTCCCGACTGATTATGCAGATTTGGGGGCCCGGGAACGTCCGGTGATGAAACGAATCATCAACCGGTTTATGAATGGCGGAGCGTTGCCGGATCATGAGGATCTGACATCACTGGGAGCCAGATGGTGTGACGCCGTGGGACGCTGGCAAATGACCGTCATTCAGGAGGCCCGGCTGGCCGGAGCAGTCCGCACGGTGACTGGCCGGGAACTCCCCGTGGATACCAATACCCCTGGATGGGAACGCAGAGCGTTCAACCGGATTATCCAGGGAAGTGCGGCCGACCTGTTTCACCACGCCGTCTGCCAGCTGCATGCGGTGTTACCTGAGGCGCACCGATTGTATCTGCTGCTGTATGACGCCGTATGGATTCTGTGGGACTCCCGGCACGGGGAATGTCCGGGGGACCTCTGTGCGAAAATGCTCGCTCAGTTTCTGGATCCGGAACAGGTGGCCGCATTTGCCGTCAACTGGCAAGTGATATCGGAGTGATCTTATGGGGACCGTGTACTGTCTCGAGCCCGGAACGTACCTGAAAAAGGACCATCAGGCCTTTCAGATCTACCGGGACGACCGGCTGTATACCGGCATACCAGTCGCCCATGTGGACCGGCTGGTGGTGGCCCAGCGGACCAGTGTCAGTACCGGCGTGCTGATTCAGTGCCTCCGGGAGGGCATTCCGGTCCATTTTCTGTCTTCCACCGGCCGGTATCTGGGACTGTTACAGCCGAACCATCAGAAAAACAGTCCCTTGCGCGACACCCAGTACCGGATCGCCTTTGATGATACCAGACGGTTGCAGTGGAGCTGCCGGATCGTTGAACAGAAGATCCGGAACATGCGGTCTCTGCTCAGGCAATGGTCCGATGCTTTTCCGGACTGGATCCAGAAGCTCACCGAAATGATTCCCCTGGTGGATCGAGCAGAGACGCTCACACAGCTGCGGGGGTACGAAGGGGTGGCCAGCCGGTACTTATTTGAGGCCTATCGGGTGATCCTGCCGGACAAATGGAACTTTACGCGCCGGGCAAAACATCCACCCCCGGATCCACCCAATGCGGTCATGTCCCTCTGCTACACCATGCTGTTCTCCCAGGTCTATGAGGCGGTGGTCACCGCGGGCTTTGATCCGTTTCGGGGCTGGTTCCATGACACCAGTTATGGCCATCCGGCTTTTGTCAGCGACTGCTGCGAACTCTATCGAAGCGTGGTGGCCGATCCGGTGATCTCTGAAGTGCTGCGGCGAGAGGATATCTCACCCGAGAATTTTCTGCACGCCGGGAAGAAGGACGGAGAACAATCCGGCACGACAGGGCAGGGGGTCCAGGCTGATGACACCACCTTCCGGGAAATCATCCGGACAATGGAAGGTCGGTTTGAAGCCCTCCGGACCATCGATGACCGGACCCTGACCCTTCGGCAGTGGATCCGGGATGATATCCTGCGGTTGGCACAGGCTGCTACCAGCGAGACCGAATGGAAACCGGCCCGGCTCAGGAGGTAATAGAAAGTGCTGTATGTGGTCTCCTATGACATCACTGATGACACGAGCCGGACGAAACTCTCCAAAATTCTGGAGGGACGGGGTATTCGGGTGCAAT
The DNA here is from genome assembly GCA_964413425.1 of uncultured bacterium. GTDB lineage: Bacteria > Fidelibacterota > JAANXI01 > JAANXI01 > JAANXI01 > DATFLS01. The sequence goes on along the minus strand of CAYPST010000016.1, from coordinate 38,977 downwards.
ACAGTGTGTTTGAATGCATACTGGAGCCAAACGATCTCGGCGAACTGCTCAAACAGTTAGCAGGATATGTCTGTACATCAGATGGGGACAGCGTGCGGATATATCCCCTAACGCAGGATACGGTACAAAAAGTGCAAATTGTGGGGGATGGTGAGGTCTATGATCCCGGACAACTCCGTATGTTCTAACCATGCTGATGGCAGGATTCGGTTCCTATGCTTTATTCTCCTCTTGTGGTATGGTCAATCGTGGCAGGGTGTCGGAAATTTCCCTCTTGCAAATGCTCTGTCGATGCGATAAAGTATACTGAGACAGGAGGAAGCATTGAGAGGGGACCGAGGGGGTTGTAAATAATGAATTTATCCCGAAATTCCATGGATCCGGGAGAACGTAAGGACGTGCACATTAGGCCATTTGGGAAATCCCCCTCTACAGCCCTTGAAGGACAAGGCCTGTGAGCCGACCTGTCGGAATCGCCTCGACACCCAGAAGAGGATTAAGGGCACTCAATCGCTGCGCA
>CAYPST010000016.1:0-38357 GCA_964413425.1 uncultured bacterium | reverse complement strand
TGTCGGAATCGCCTCGACACCCAGAAGAGGATTAAGGGCACTCAATCGCTGCGCATGATGCGCAGATTGAGCAGTAAAGTCGGAATCGCCTCGACACCCAGAAGAGGATTAAGGGTCTGCAATAAGATCCTCAGCTTTCACCGCAATAGCGTCGGAATCGCCTCGACACCCAGAAGAGGATTAAGGGTTAGCGACAAACCCTTCGACCGGGCCATCTGGAGATAGCGTCGGAATCGCCTCGACACCCAGAAGAGGATTAAGGGTATCCGATTGCAATGCTGGATCGATATCTCGCGTGAAGGCTTGTCGGAATCGCCTCGACACCCAGAAGAGGATTAAGGGGAAGCCACCATCAACGCAGGCATAGTTTGTTTATTGTCGGAATCGCCTCGACACCCAGAAGAGGATTAAGGGCTGAGCAGAACCCCTTACCAGGCGTCGCTTGCCCGGCACAAGTCGGAATCGCCTCGACACCCAGAAGAGGATTAAGGGCAGCCATACTAGCTTCTTTGTGTCTCATGATTCTGTCGGAATCGCCTCGACACCCAGAAGAGGATTAAGGGTTTCTGTTCTTGTATTTGAACAAGAACATTCTGTAACTCTTGTCGGAATCGCCTCGACACCCAGAAGAGGATTAAGGGTTTCTTTTTCACTTTCCTTATCATCTTTCTCCAAAGTCGGAATCGCCTCGACACCCAGAAGAGGATTAAGACAAAACTATAATGTCATAGCCTTCGAGGTTACCGAGATGTCGGAATCGCCTCGACACCCAGAAGAGGATTAAGACAAGACAAGGAGGGAAAAACGAGGGCGGGCGTTCTGGATTGTCGGAATCGCCTCGACACCCAGAAGAGGATTAAGACTATCTTCCTTCTCCCGCGAAGAAGGGCAAATATCCGCTAGTCGGAATCGCCTCGACACCCAGAAGAGGATTCCCCGACGCATCGCGACTTGCCTCTCCGATGGTTCGGCGGTTTTGGTCAGGGCTGGTGGTCTCTCGGTGGCCGGATGCGGACCGGGCGTCGTCGACTAAACATTCGCGGCTTTAAGACCGCCGCAGGTGGGTTGAAGCCGCAGAGACGAGACACGGAGGGGGTTCTCCCGCTTCAACCCGGCTGCGCCGGACTTGCAGCGGGGGTAGCAGTGGCGGGTTGAAGCCAGCACCAGCCTGGTACTGAGTTGCAAAGACCACAAAACATGAGAGGGGTGTAACTCGCCCAAAATCCGGATCCTTGCATTTCCCTGATTCATATCTAACTTAGGTTGGATTGACCGATGGAACAAATTGTAACGAGATCCACAAATACGGGATTCGTATCATTCACGGAGGGAAAAAATGACTGGCCATGAACACACGCAGGCCCCGTCACTCGTACTGCTGCTGACCAGAGAAGGCATGGGACACGGAGATGTCGAACTGCAACGCATGCTCCTTCATACATACCTGAGTCTGCTGGAGGAAAATAATCTCTTTCCTGATGCGATATGCTTTTACACCGAAGGGGTCAAGTTAGTGGTGGAAGATTCGCCAGTGTTAGCGCTCTTGCAGCGGATGGAATCACAAGGCGTCTACTTATTGGTATGCCAGACCTGTCTCCGGTATTTTGGCCTCACAGATCATGTACAAGTCGGCATCGTGGGAGGCATGACGGACATCATCACAGCCCAGTGGAAGGCGGATAAGGTGGTTACGTTGTAATGCGTGGTTTGGAGAGGAATTGCCCTGTGTTTTGTAAGAGTGAAATAACTATTCCGCATTCTTTTCAGAATATGGGGATGAACACATTATAGAAACCACGAATTACACGAAAGATATTCCTGGTCAGATTTAATAGTCATGTTCATAAATTCAAAAAGAATGTGCTATTTTTAGAGCATTTGCGAGCACTTATAAATCGTATGCCCTTCGTGATAACCATAGTTACTGATACACTCCCAGTTAAAACCAGGAGGCCACGAGTATGAAAAACTTTCACCCGCCTGGCACGAATATTCGCCGGGTCCGTTTGCGTGCAATGCTCTTTCTCCTTGCGGCTGCCTTGTTCTCTGCATTCGTATTCACACAATGCGAGCCGCGCAGAACGGAAGATACCGCCCGGGATCAACGGAAAACTCCCCTCGATATATACGTTGATACCACCAATGCACAGTTCAGTTACCAGGTTATGCATCAATCAAAGGCAGAAGGCTACACGTATTATGTGCTGAAAATGATCTCCCAGCAATGGCTCAACTCCGAACTGGTGGAGGATCCGACCTGGTGGCACTGGGTGAGCCTTGTGGTGCCGGAGACTGTGGACCACGATACGACCTTCCTCTGGATAGGGGGCGGGTCGAGAAATGATGAATTGCCGGAAAACCCCAATTCCATCTTGCTCCGGACAGCAAGGATCACCAATTCTATTGCCATCGGGGTTCACAATATCCCGAACCAGCCCGTGACCTTTGCAGGGGATACTACCGAGGTAAGGTATGAAGATGCATTGATTGCCTTTGGCTGGCGGGAATTCCTGGAAAGGGGCGCCGGGGATGAAGATGCCGTCTGGCTGGCACGACTGCCCATGACCAATGCAGTGGTGAAAGCCATGGATGCTGTCACAGCATTTATTTCAGGGCAGCGAGGCAGAGAGATTGCGGGATTTGTCGTGGCAGGCGGTTCCAAACGGGGATGGACGACCTGGACGACAGCCGCGGTTGATGACCGGGTGGTGGCGATCGTACCAATCGTGATCGATCTGCTGAATCTGACCCCTTCATTCCAGCATCACTGGCGGAATTACGGCTTCTGGGCGCCGGCAATCGAGGACTATGTGAATCAGGGTATTATGGAATGGATGGGCTCCGGCGAACTTGATCGATTGTTGGACATCACGGAACCGTATGCCTATATCAGCCGGTATGATATGCCCAAATTCCTCATCAATGCCACCGGCGATCAATTTTTTCTGCCGGACAGCTGGCAGTTTTACTGGGCTGACCTGTTAGGGGAGAAATACCTGCGGTATGTTCCCAGTACCGGCCATTCGCTGGATGACACCGATGCTATGGAAAGCATGATCGCCTTTTATGATGCGGTGCTTGATAAAGAAGATCTCCCTGAGTACCACTGGGAAATGGATCACTCCGGTATCTCTGTTGAAACTGATCCTGCACAACCTCCCCGGGAGGTGAAACTGTGGTCTGCGGTGAATGAGGAAGCACGTGACTTCAGAATCAGTGAGATCGGAAAAGGATGGAGGGACAGCACCCTGACGATTAACCAGACGGGAACGTATCGCATTCCCCTGACGGCACCGGATCAGGGATGGAAAGCCTATTTCGTTGAATTCACCTATAGTAATTATGTGCTTCCGCTCAAACTGACCACCGGCGTGACCGTCCTGCCGCAGGAATATCCGTTTGCCCCGTATGAGCCGGCCATTTCAAAAGGGACTCGATGAATGGTCGAACTCCGGAAGTGATTATTCCGGAAAATTCTGGCGATGGAATCTGCTCAGGCGCCTGTTCCGGGCGGAAAGCGGGGTGAGCATCCCGTTCCTTGCCTGTTCAGGACAGGAGAGGATGATCCGAAACGATCCGGTCTGACGAAGATCGGGGAGAGCTCTTTCCAGGCAGCAGAAGTGCGGATGCGCTTCTTTCCACTGAGCGGTCTTCCCGAAGCCACCCACCTCTTCGTTGCGTTCCGGTGCTTCAACTGCTATATTAGAAAAACCAATGGTGGGATATTCTACGAACACCGAGGATAATTGTATGAGCGTGAAAACCAATCAGCTGGTCACGTATGACGATTACCGCCGGCTTCCGGATGATGACAAACGTTATGAAATCATCGAAGGAGAATTATACATGACACCGGCCCCGGGTACGGACCATCAGGCTATTGTAGGCAATCTCTATGTTGCTCTCAGGCAAGCAATTCAGGACAACGGGCTGGGCCGCGTTTTCATGGCGCCTACAGATGTTGTCCTGTCCATGACCAATGTCGTGCAGCCGGATCTCTGCGTCATCTCAAAGGAACGGTCCCGGATCATCACCAGAGCAAACATCGTGGAGGCCCCGGATGTGGTGGTGGAGGTGCTCTCCGAAGCAACGGCCGTCCTCGACCGGGGCGCAAAAAAGACACTCTATGAGCGGTTCGGCGTCAGGGAATATTTGATTGTTGATCCGGACACCGAATCCGTGGCACACTATGTGCTCCGGGAGGAAACCCTCCGGTTGCAGGGAACGTTCGGCCGGAGCGAGGTCGTTACCTCGCAGGTGTTTGATGTCCGGATTTCCCTTGATGATCTGTTTCGCCGCTGATTTCGTTCCATGACTTATACATGCCTCCCGTATTTGTTGAGCATGTGTATACAGCAGACCGAAGGCCTCTCATATTGGAATAGCAGCAGGTAAAACTGCTTACCCGGTTTTCGTTTCACACTCACCCTGTCGTTGGGTGTATTTCGGTGTTATTTCTATCGTATGCTTTTTGCAACCTTTGGATCAGAGGCGCTCCTTTGGAGGGTTTTCTAACCAGACGCAATAACAGTGAAGAAAAGGAAATCATGCTTATGGAACCGTATCTTACCCTCGCCAAAATGAAATGGTTATCCTTCTTTTTTTCGCTGGGGATAGTCTTCCTCATTGGCTGTCAGCCGCCCGGCGGGCAGACGAAAGTCACCATTGAAGGGGCTTCCTGGTATATCAACGGGGAGCTGATGAATAAAGGGAGTCCCGCAGAAGGGCTCCTGATGAATGTGCGCATGGTGAACACCGCTTTCGAGGATGAGAGCCGGAAGATTCTGGATATTGTACCGGAGTTTGATCCTGATGAGAACACCGACCGGTTTATCAGGCGCATTCTGGAGTATGTGGCCGGCGGGGTCAACGGATTCACCATCAGTCTACAGGGAGGATTTCCGGGATACGAAGGGGCGGTGAATTCTGCATTCACCGATGACGGAAATCTCAGAGAACCGTACCTGCGTCGTATTACCCGGATCATCCGGGCCGCGGACACCCGGGGAGCCGTGATCATTCTCACCTGTTTCTATCAGCGCCAGCACTCGCACCGGCGCGCCCTGAAGGGGAAGCAAGCCGTCAGGAATGCGGTGAGCAACGTGGCTCACTGGATTGCGGACCAGCAGTTCACCAATGTGGTGCTGGAGATATCCAATGAATATGCCCACGGAGGTTTCCGGAACTGGGAGGACGGGGAATGGCTCAGCAGTGTGGACGGTCAGGTGGAACTGATCCGGCATGCAAAAGCCGCAGTGCCGGATTTGCCGGTCAGCACCAGCGGCATGGGGAACGGAACAATTGCCGAGCCCATTGCCCGGGCCGCCGACTTCATCCTGATACATTTTAATAATACCGCGTTATCTGATATTCCGGAGCGAATTCAGCAGGCCGGCATCTACGGGAAACCCGTGGTCTGTAACGAGGATGATAAAACCGGGCCGGACGGGGCGGAAGCAGCTCGTTTATCGGTGAAATCAGGGGCCGGATGGGGGTTTATGCACAGCGCGAAGAATCAGTATGCGCCTTTCGAGTTTGAGGGCACGGTTGATGATCCTGTTGTGTACCACATGCTGACACACCTCACATCCACGGACGGATCGGCGGATCACCCTGTGATGACTTTTCCCGGGGATGAATGGGAAAAGGCCGCTCCCGAATCACAGGGGGTGGATTCTCGGAGGTTAGATGAGGCTGTGGCATATCTGGAGCAGCATTCCGGCTCTGACGGTGTCAATGAATTGGTGATTATCCGCAACGGTTATCTGATCCGGGAAGGCCCGGATATCGACAGGATGCATAATGTCTGGTCTGTGACGAAATCATTCACCAGTACGGTGCTGGGACTGCTTATTGACGATGGAAAAGTGACCCTTGATGCAGGGGCCTCCAACTATGTCCCCGAATTATCCAGGCATTATCCTGATGTGACCTTGCGCCATTTCGCAACGATGACCTCGGGATATACCGCAGAAGGTGATGAACCGGGTGTTTCCCACGGTCAGAGTGAAACGCCTTTCATTCCTTCCCCGAATCCGTTATTCACTCCTCCCGGGTCAAAGTTCGCCTACTGGGATTCCGCCTCAATCAGTTTGCGCATGTGCTGACCCGGGCAGCGGGTGAACCGCTCGAAGAGCTGTTCAGGAGACGAATTGCCGATCCCATTGGAATGAACCGGGAACAGTGGGAGTGGGGGAGTTTTGAACCGGGAGAATTAAGAATAAACGGGGGAGCAGGGAATAAAGGAAAAGGCATACATATTTCAGCCAGGGAACTGGCCCGGTTCGGTCATCTGTTTCTGAACCGGGGAACATGGGGGGATACACAATTACTCAGTGCCGACTGGGTTGATGCGGCGACCACGGTACAGGTTCCGGCATCGCTGCCCCTGGCCGATCCGCAGGGTAATATAGAGGGGCCGGGAGTATACGGGTATAACTGGTGGGTGAATGGCCGGGATGAGAGCATCCGGAAGTGGCCGGACGCCCCGGCGGGGAGCTATGCAGCCAGCGGATACAATAACAACGATATGTTCGTTCTCCCGGAATGGAACATGGTTATTGTCCGGTTGGGGCTCGATCAGAATGAGTGTGAAATTACCGATGATATCTACAGCACTTTTCTGCAGAACGTGGGAAGGGCTGTGAAGTAACACCACCCGAATAACCTGAATATATGACTATTTTTTCTTCCGGGTGTATTCCCCCGGAGGAGCGTCCTTTTAATGGCGATAGATCATGCGCTTCTGCAAAGGATTCAAGCCAGGGCCGACAGTGATGACTGGATGGTCCGGGAAGAAGCCGCGAGTATGATCAAAGAAATTAATGACCGGATGAATACGCAGATGAAAGAGATGGGTGTACAAGAGTATTTTGAATTCACAAAAGATCTGCCACGATATGTGTAAGTTTCTTAAAAGGATTGTTGTCGCAGCAAAGAAGACATAAATTACTGATACGAACAAGAGCAAGGAGTGGGCTACCACTCTGCTCCTTGCCCGAGCAGACTTCTGAGCAGGAGTCATCGTCATAATTCTAACTGAATATTTTTACGGAAGGAAGGTGTGACCAATGAACCTCAAATACTTTGTCATCAGTGGATTGATTGCCATGGTCGTCCTGGGCGGTTGTGCGGAACAGGAGCAAGACATAACGGGTGAAGCCATTGCGCTGCCGCTCGCTGGGAAACATGTTGCCGTGTTGACAGGGGAGGGGATGCAGGATCTGGAAGCCGCAGTCCCGATTGGATATCTGGTGAGTTATGGTGCACAGGTCACGGTGATTGGGACCGATCCCGGGGAAGTCACCGCCTATAATTCCGACCTGACCATTATGGTTGAAAACACCGTGGAGGAGGTTTCCGTGGACCAGTTTGACGCGTTGATTCTTCCCGGAGGACACGCACCGGAAGCGCTTCGTCAACACGAGGCGGTGGTGGAGTTTGCCCGGGACTTCTTCAGGACCGGCAAGCCGGTGGCGGCAATTTGCCACGGTCCGCAGGTTCTGGTAACTGCCGGGGTGCTGGAAGGAAAACAGGCCACCTGTTACAGCGGGATGAGTGAGGAATTGATGGAAGCCGATGCCAATTATGTGGATCAGGAAGTGGTGGTGGATGGCAATCTTATTACCTCTCGGGTCCCGCAGGATCTGCCGGCATTTTGTCGCGCGATCCGGGAGGCGCTGATCGGTGCCTGAGATGCTCGCCTGAATCTCACGGGCATTCTTCGGTACTGCACGACGGGCGAACCGGATTCGAACAGCATCTCTTCATTTTATGGCACGCTCAGCAGGACAGGAGCGCAAAAATCGGTACTGAGATTTCCGACCTGAAATGGAGCCCCCCGGCTTAACAGCCGGGGTTCCTCCTTTGACTCCGCACACAGGCGGAGTCTGGGCGGAATCCCGCCCAGAAGACCATTCATCCACGCTTTGACAAACGTGGTCTTCTGGATGGCGGGATAAATTGAGCACGTGATATATATCATTGGAAACATCGTAAGAATCACTGAGTTTAGCAGAACAGCCGGAAGCAAATCAGACAGGAAAAGGTCAGTTATGAGGAAATTGGTGTGCGTAATTCTCCTGGGATTGATCCTGAGGCCGCTTGAAGCCCAGGAGTTTATTCTCGGACGGAACGAGTTTGATATGCGGTTAATCAGAGAGTATACTGCTGAGGAGGATACCCTGTTACTCTACAGCCGGGGAGAGTTAGTTCCTTCGGACTCGATTCCTTTTTCTCTGTCCCCGGGAGATGACAGCCGTTTGGTTCATATCACACTCGATATTCCGCTGGTCAAGGAATTTCTCGGGTCGCTGGAAGTCCGGATGGTGTCGAAGGCAGACACCTCGCAGCAGATTGCCAGCCCTGTGCAGCGGGAAGTCCGGGCCCCGAAGCCGGAGCTGGTGAGCGTGATGCGCCAGGATCATTGGTTACAGGAGGCGAACTTTATCCGCTGGGAACATGAACCCGGTGCGGTGGCAGTCAGGGCCATCGGTCACCACTTCTTTCTGGGAGACGAGCCGGAATTGCAGTTCTCGGATCCCTATCTGAATGCGGAGCATATTCAGGCGGATACGAGCACCATCCTGTTTGATCTGGCGATTAGTCCGGGGGCACAACCGGGGATGAAAACGCTTCGAATCGAAAATTACGGCGGGGCGGCCGACACCGTGGAATTCAATCTGTATTCTGAAGCCAGGCCACGCTTACGACCCATTGCACGCCGGGAGCGTCCGATCATTTACACAGGCGTTGCCAGACGGATCATCATTCCCATGCACGCCCCGCAGAATGTGGAAGATATTTATCTTGCCACAGATTCACAGGGCAGGGAACGGGTGGAGAATGCCCTCATCAGTATCGAGCCGGGAACGCCTTCCCAGATGGAAGGGCTCGCCGTCCGGATGGTGATTCTGGAGAGAAGTCAGGCCAATTTCGATCTGTTTGTCACCACCAAAAATATCGATGCGCACCCTTTTCGTCTGGGACGGTTAAGCGACGTCGTCGTGGTGGAGGATAAGGATATCCGGTTCAATCCGGTCCGGAAATACGTGGGGGATTATCTCAGTGAGCTCTCGATTGCATCAGAGAGTATCCCGAACATAACCGATTTGACCGAAAATACCGGCTATACCCTGCGAAGCCCGAATAATGAAGCGCATCGGGTGACGTATGAAGAGGATAAACACGCCCTGGTCTTCGATAATCCGGTGAAACTAACGGTCACACACCAGGGGAACTGGCGGCTGGAAGAGGGAGAAGACAAGTATGTTGCCTATGTCGGAGTGCGGAAAATCCCAGCCATCACCGGGATGAATTGGCAGCATCAGGATCAGGAACTGCGGGAAATGTTCGGAGACCAACCCTACGCCACTCGCACAGAACAGATTTATACGCTGACCGTCGATATTCAGGATTTGTCCGGGAATTCTTTTCCCACCGAAGCCATCGAGTTTTTTAACGGGAAGGGAACGATCGCAGGCACTCCCACCAAAAAACCGACCAAAGGGAACTCAGAGCGGTTCGTGTTCGACGTTCAAATATCAGAGGATATCGAGCCGAACTTCGAATATCCGATAATTTACAAACCAATCAACCGTCTTATCGGACGGGTGACCTTCAATGAATTTAACCGGCCGGTGGGCAAGCATGAAGCCCAGGAGTTTTTGCTGGTGGAAAGTCTCGATAATTCTCCGTATCCCCTGCACAACAAAGATTCCTACCAGACAAAGGTGCCTTATGTGGCGGATCGTAATTCGCTTACTCTCCGTCTGAATGCCGCTGGATATGGCTACGGGAAACAAACGCTGCATGTGGAAGCTACTCTGTACGATGATACCGGCGAGCAGAAAGGGAATTCTTTTTCCGGGACTATCCGGTCTGACAAACCGAGGCTGACCATCCAGTTTCCCCGGCAAAACCGGGCGGGCTATGAAGATATCCATCCCTGGGATGCCGTCTATATCAAAGCGGAACAGGATTTCCAGAGTTATTCACCCACACCTTCCGCAGAAGAACAGGACATCAGGAACACAGAATATACCTGGGAACAGGAGTTCGTGTTTGCCGGTTCCCATGCCTGGAAAAACCGGGTGGATATTGTCACGCCGGTTCAGCAGAGCGTATACGTATTTGAAGGTGACTCGGTGCGGGCCTCCCTGTTCAATGTCGGGGTGAATATGCTGTGGTACCACAGACAAGCATCTGATTACCGTTCATTTCATTTTCTTTCCTTCGGTATCAGTCTGTACACCTCTGAACTGGATCGACTGGCAAATTCCCAGTACGCCTCACTGGGACTTGCCGGCCTGCTGAATTTCAACATTGCCGGCAAAATGGAAATGGCCGTCGGCGTGGGCGGTATTCTGGAATATCGATTCAAAGCCAGACAGGGAAGAAAAACCGGTCTGAAAACGTTGCCTTCTCTGGTGATTCAGATGCGGTTACCTCTTGGCAGAGCAAGTCAGTGAATTATATCTGAAGCAGGAAGCGTTCGGTAAGAGAGCTATCGTTGCTGCAACATGAATATAATATTGATTATCCTGTAACTTACGTCATTAACAGCGAGGGTCTGAGCTCACTGGGTAACTAAAATGATATCCATTAAAGGAGAGGAACTACTCATGGAGAACTCACTACATCGGAGAACCTTTATAAAAGCTCTTTCATTATTCCCTGCGGTCTCATTCGGCGGGCTCATTTTGACCGGTAAACATGCACGGTCGCAGGAACAGGTTCGGCGGACAGGCGGCCCACGCATCAAAATCAGTCTGAATGCTTATTCTTTTAACGAATACCTGCGCAGCGGTGAGATGGATCTCGATGATCTTCTGGAATTTTGTGCGCGACTGAACTTTGATGCCGTGGATCCCACCGGCTATTACTTCCCGAATTATCCCGATGTGCCTGATGATGCCTATATATACCACATTAAAAGGAAGGCATTTCTCCTTGGACTGGGCATCAGCGGTACCGGCGTGCGCCAGGATTTTACGAATCCGGATCCGGACCGGCGGGCTGCCGATGTGGGACACGTGAAGGAATGGATTGAAGTGGCGTCCAAGCTCGGCGCTCCGGTCATCCGGGTGTTCGCCGGACGGGGGCTCCCGGAAGGCTACACCTGGGAGCAGGCCAGCGAGTGGTCGGTCGCCGCTTTGAAAGAATGTGCGGACTACGGAAAACAGCACGGTGTCATGGTCGCTATCCAGAATCATGATGATTTTATCAAAACCGCCGAACAGATAGAGATACTGCTCAGAAGAGTGAATTCCGAGTGGCTGGGCCTGATTCTGGATGTCGGAAGCTTCACCCAAAACGAGCCGTATTCGGAAATTGCCGCGGCAGCCCCCTATGCGGTTTCCTGGCAGATCAAACAATATCTTGGCTATGACCATCGCAGGGTCAGAACAGATCTGGATGAAATTGTTCGTATCCTGCGTGAGGTGAATTATCGCGGATACATTCCTCTGGAAACCCTGGGTGGTGATCCGAAACAGTTGATCCCCCCGTTTCTCAACGAAGTCCGGGACGCGTTATCGAGCTGAAAGTTGTTGATGTAATCCGATACCGTCCCGGCGATGAACGTTATCACCTGGTATCTCTGTTCTTCTCTCCGATACAGAAATTTCTTGTACCCCGAAGCGTTGAATTGTAAAATCAGCAGGGGAGAGGCCTGCTATTCTTTTGCAGGTTCGGACATCTGTTGAGGAGCAAGAAGTATCATAATTGGAGGATATAGCCGGCGAGCCGGATTTACAGCGTCCCTGACTGACGGGAAGGAGATATCCATGGTCGAAGGCACAGAAATTACAGTTTCCCCGCTCACTGTTGAACGATGGGATGATTTGGAGCGGCTGTTTGGTGACAATGGCGCCTGTGGCGGATGCTGGTGCATGTGGTGGAAGCAAACCGGCTCCGAGTTCGAACGCATGAAATATGAGCAGAACAGACAGGCTATGCATTTGCTGGTCGAGAGTGGCCGGGTTCCGGGTTTACTTGCGTATGTGAATGATGTGCCTGTGGGATGGTGTGCCGTGGAACCGAGAGAAAATTACCCCAGGCTGAGCCGCTCCCGAACCCTCAAAAAAGTCGATGATACTCCGGTGTGGTCTGTCCAGAAGGAACGGGAGATATGACGACGGTATTTGTGGTATCAGATGCCACCGGAGCCACAGCCGAGCGGACCTTAAAGGCGGCGCTCACCCAGTTCGATAATTCAACTGTGAATATTGAAATTCGCTCATACATCCGGACGGAAGATCAGGTGCGGGCAGTGGTAAAGGAAGCTGTCAATATTCACGGGTTTATCATACATACGCTGGTGTCGGATGAACTGCGGGCATTTATTACCCAGGAGGGCCGGATGAATGACGTGGAAACCATCGATTTGATGGGCCCCTTACTGGACAGGCTGTCACGGCAATTTGCCATTTCCCCTTCCGAGAAACCTGGACTTTTTCATCAGTTAAACGAGGATTACTTCCGTCGCATCGAAACCATGGAATTCGCAATGCGGCATGATGACGGATTGCATGCGGAGGAGCTGGATCAGGCAGAGATTGTTCTGGTGGGCGTCTCCCGAACCTTCAAGACGCCAATCACCATGTATCTGGCTTTCAAGGGCTGGCTGGCATCGAACGTCCCGATCATCTTAAATGTGGAACCGCCCGACATCCTGTTTCAACTCCCACCGAACCGGATCTTCGGGCTCACCATGGACACCAGACGGCTTTCGGCTTTGCGCACTGCCCGGGAAGGGCAATTTGGATCTATCTCAACAGAATATGCCGACCTGGATCATGTCCGCAAGGAAGTGACCTATGCGTTAAAGATCTTTGAGCGTCCGCCCCAGTGGCCTGTCATCAATGTCACGGCGAAACCAATTGAGGAGATCGCCTCGGAAATACTTGCGCTGTCGCGGGACGCAAAGATTGTCTCCTGAGCGTTCCCGACGGAGTTCCATGGTGAATGCCCCCGGGGCAGGCCGAATACAAAATTCCGACGTCCTCAGACTTCCCGGTGATCCTTCGTCCGTCTCATTAATCGGTTGCATTTCTGGCCGCAAGATTCCGATCTTTTAACGCTCGCATTGGTCGGGTTCTACCCGAAGAAAATGTATAGGTTAGGTTGGCACTCGGAATGCCGAACTATATAAAACGCGGGATTGTCCCCGGTGTGTAAATTGATATCCATCCGGATAGTGCTCTACAGCCTGTTACCGCTGCTTGTTATCAGTTGTGCAGGCGAGGAGGAGTATCCCAACCGTCCCATCACATTGATTTGTCCGTGGTCCGCCGGCGGGGGCAGCGACCGGGTCGCCCGGCAGCTGGGTTCCCAGCTGGAGCGGGAGCTCGGGGTGCCGGTGAATGTGATCAATGCCACGGGCGGGGCAGGGGTGACCGGACATACCCGTGGAGCGCTGGCACGGCCGGATGGTTACACTATTACGCTGGTCACCGCTGAGTTGAATATGCTGCACTGGCGCGGCCTCACCAACATCACCTATCGGGACTTTCGCCCGATTATGCAGGTCAACCGGGATTATGCGGCAATTTTCGTTCGGGAGGATTCGGAATGGCAGACCCTGCAGGATCTGGAAGAGTCGATCCGGGAAAATCCCGGGAAACTGAAGGCATCCGGGACTGCATTCGGCGGGATCTGGCATGTGGCACTGGCCGGCTGGCTGCTGGAGAGCGGGCTCCGGCCGGACGACGTCATCTGGATTTCGATTAACGGCTCTGCGCCCTCCCTGCAGGAACTCATGGCAGGCGGCGTGGATATGGTCTCCTGCAGCGTGCCGGAAGCCCAATCATTGCTGGACGCCGGTCGCATCCGCTGCCTGGCGGTTATGGCGGAAGAACGGCTGCCGAGCATTCCGGACGTGCCTATCCTGAATGAATTGGGAATTTCCTGGACAGCCCGAACCTGGCGGGGACTGGCGGCACCGGAAGATATACCGGATCATAAATTTCAGGTGCTGGTGTCAGCCGCCAGGGACGTGGTCACCAGCCCGGAATATAAAAATTTCCTGCAACAGGCCGGCTTCGGATATGCTGCCCTGCCGCCTGCGGAATTCGAACAAGCCCTTCAGGAGGAGGACGAACAATACGGCGAAATATTCCGCAGTGAGGCCTTTCGATCTGTGCGGACACAAGAATACGGCCCCATGCTGTTTCCCTCAATTCTGTTCGTTTTGCTGGGACTCACCCTCCTTGGACTGCTGGTCACCGGCAATCTTCGGCTGCCGGACGACGCACAGGAGCTCACCGGAGACGGACTTATCAGAGTTGGGATGACTATCGGGGCCATTATTATCTATCTCATTCTGGCCGAACGGATCGGGTATATCTTGACCATGGGGATTTTGCTGGGAGTGTTATTCTGGTGGTTCAGGGTGAAATGGTCGGTGGCGATTGCTGTCATTCTCGTGCTTGTTCCGTTAACCTATCAACTGTTTGCAGTCTATCTGCGGGTGCCCCTGCCCTGGGGCTGGTTGGGATGGTGAGATGAGCGGAGCATTTTTCCAGGCAGTGCAGCAAATGGTGTTGACGCCGGAGATCTGGCTGATTATTCTGTTCGCGGCTACCTATGGAGTGTTTGTCGGAGCCATTCCCGGATTAACCGCCACTATGGCCGTGGCCCTGTTCGTTCCCACCACCTACTGGCTCGAGCCGATTCCCGCTCTGGCGGCGATCGTGACCATGGTCGCCTGCGCCATCTTTGCCGGTGATATCCCCACCACCCTCTTACGCATTCCCGGCACTCCCGCTTCGGCAGCCTATGTGGATGACGCGTATGCTTATACACAACAAGGACAGGCGGATCGACCACTGGGAACAGCGCTCTTCTTCAGCGTAATTGGCGGGTTATTCGGTGCGGTCGTATTAATGATACTCGGACATCAGCTGGCCAGAATTGCTGCCATGTTTAGCGTGGCAGAGTATTTCTGGCTGTATCTGCTGGGATTGAGTTCGGCGGTGGTGGTCTCGCGGGGATCCACCACCAAAGCGATGCTGGGATTGTTCATCGGACTGATTCTGGCGACAGTCGGATTAAGCGAGGTTCACACCCAGGCCCGGTTTACCTTCGGGCGGCCGGAATTATTTGAGGGCATTAATTTTATCCCGGCGATGATCGGGCTGTTCGGGCTGTCGGAAGTGTTACGCAATTTAATTTCGCTCAGAGAAGCTGATTCGATTGTGGAAGATGAGGCTACCGGAGAAGAAAAGCCACGAAAATCGTTGCTCTATTGGATCTTTATCGAACCGTTTGTCACGATTCTGGGGCCGGCGTTGAGATTATTTTTGCGGCGCAAACGGCACTGGTTACGCTCGGGAAGTATTGGTGCGTTAATCGGAATGCTGCCCGGAGCCGGCGCGGATATCGGATCCTGGGTGTCGATTGCGGCATCCAAGCGGTATAGCAAAGAACCGGAGAAATACGGCAGCGGATCGCTGGAAGGCGTGGCAGATGCCACAAGCGCGAATAACGCGGCACTGGCCGGCAGCTGGATTCCCGCCCTGGTATTCGGTATTCCCGGCGATTCGATAACAGCGATTGTCATCGGCGTGCTGCTCATGAAAAATGTCAATCCGGGTCCGGAAATCTTTGAGAAGCAGACGGCCCTGGTGTATAGCATCTATCTCGCGTTTATTCTGGCGAATCTGATACTTATTCCCGTCGGATTGATGGCAATTCGAGCCGGCCGGTATGTGGTTCGCGTTCCTCAGCGAATTCTTCTGCCGGTTATTCTCCTGTTCTGTATCATCGGTTCCTTTGCCATCAAAGGCAGTTATTTTGATGTCGGCATTATGCTTGGCATGGGCATGTTGGGGTACTGGCTGGAACGACGTGAAGTTCCGCTGGGACCGGTGGTCCTGGGAATTATTCTGGGCGGTCCCCTGGAGGCACGCTTTATTCAAACCATGACAGGATCAGGAGGATCATTACTCGCATTTTTTGATCGGCCGGCAGCGGCCATTCTGGGATTCATCACCGTCTTTCTCTGGATATCCACGGCCGTGCGCAATATGATGGCCAGACAGAATGAGGAAGCGTAAAAAAATGGCACGCAGATTAACACAGAAACGACTGATGATCGCGGATCTCCCCCTTCTCCACACATCCAAAAAATATAAATACAGAAGTCCGGACTTGCATAAGGATACATATATACGAGCAATATACGCTTGCTTAGGGAGTAAATCTGTGACTCGGATTGCAGAATGCGCGATATCGATTTCCTCCCGACATTATGTCCTTCTGTCACCTGGTATGGGGTGGTGCATAGAGAGTCCTTTTTTCTATTTTCAATCTGTGGTCATTCCTTGTTTCCGTGTGAATCTCCCAACGGGATCTCCGTGGGATTCGTGCTATTTTGTTTGGGTTTATGAATAATTAGGATTAAGAATTATTGCATCGATAACAAGTCAAACATGAGGGTATCGGAATGAAAGAGCCGTTTAAGAAACAGGTGCTGCAACGTATTCGGGAAGCCGGCGTTATCGCCGTATTAGTGGTGGATGAGGTGGAAGATGCTGTCCCGCTGGCCCGGTCGCTGCTGGATGGAGGCGTGAAGATTATGGAACTCACCCTGCGCACACCGGCTGCATTGGATGCACTCCGGGCAATCCGGGACAATGTTCCCGAGATGATGGCCGGGATTGGGACGATTCTCACACCCCGGCAGGTGAAAGATGTCGCAAATGCCGGTGCGGCGTTCGGTGTGGCGCCGGGAACAAATCCGAACGTCGTTAAAGCGGCCTTGGATTCCGGATTATCATTTGCACCGGGCGTGGCAACTCCTTCCGATATCGAAACAGCCCTGGAGTTGGAATGCCGGGCATTGAAATTTTTTCCTGCGGAACCGTCCGGCGGGATGCCGTATCTGAAAAGCATGGCCGGACCGTATAAGCATCTGGAACTCACGTTTATGCCGCTGGGTGGAATCAATGCCCGGAATATGTCTGCCTATCTGAAGGAAGACATGATTCCGGCGGTCGGTGGGTCCTGGCTGGCCAAACGTGATGTGATCCGGAATCACGATTGGCAGACAATCACGGAAAATGCCAGGGAAGCAACGCAAATTATTCGGAAGCTGCAAGGGGAGTGATCCTATGGCACGAATGATCACATTTGGTGAAATTATGATGCGGGTGGCCACACCGGACCATCTGCGATTTAATCAGACGGTGCCGGGGTCAGTCGATGTCACCTTTGCCGGATCCGAGGCGAATGTTGCTGCATCCGTGGCCTACCTCGGGGGTGAAGCGGCCTTTGTCACGGCACTTCCGAATCATGAATTATCTGAGGCGTGTGTTGCCGATTTAAGAAGGATCGGCGTGGATACACAGTACATGCTGCTCACTGAATCCGGACGGCTGGGGGTCTATTTTCTGGAGACCGGAGCCAATCAGCGGCCAAGTAAAGTAATTTATGATCGGCTCGGCTCTTCCATCAGCCTGACGCCGGCTGTGTTGTATCCCTGGGAGTCTATTTTCGAGGACGCCGATTGGTTTCACATCTCCGGGATCACTCCGGCGATTTCCGAAACGGCCAGTGAAGCAGCACTTATTGCCGCGGAGAAGGCAAAGGAGAGTGGTTTGACCATCTCGTGCGATTTGAATTTTCGCAGCAAACTCTGGCGCTGGGATTCCGAAAGAACACCCCGGGAACTGGCGGAAAATATCATGCGGCAATTACTGGGCTTTGTGGATGTAGTGATTGGTAATGAGGAAGACGCTGATAAAATCCTTGGAATTCAGGCGGAGGATACCAGGGTGGAAAAAGGCCACCTGGCTGTCGAAAAATATCCGGAGGTGGCCCGCGAGATTGTGAACCAGTTTGAAAATGTAGGGACCGTGGTCATTACCTTGCGGGAGAGTATTTCCGCGACCCATAATAACTGGGGAGCCATGCTGTACGAGGCGCTGGATGAGAACATTTGTTACGCTCCCACTTCAGATGAAGGATATCAGCCTTACCAAATTAAGAACATTGTCGATCGGGTCGGTGGTGGGGATGCGTTTGCTGCCGGACTTATCTATGCACTGAATACACCAGAACTCAGCAACTCAGAGGACGCACTCTCTTTCGCCGTGGCTGCTTCCTGCCTCGCTCATTCCATTCAAGGGGATTATAATTACTCCACCCGGGAGGAAGTCGAAACTCTCATGCAGGGAAGCATGAGTGGTCGGGTCCGGCGATGACTGATTGTTAATGAGGGTGAATGAATGAGATGGATATGTAGTGGATGCCTGATCAGTAGATTACTTCACTTACGTTTCCCGGAGATAATTAAGGTGATACACTTGCCAGCCAGAAAACCGGAGTGCTGAATAACGGGCGGGAGCCCGCCCGGGAAAGGAGATAGGAATGATGTCTTTTATGAATACATCCGAATGGTCGCGGCGGACATTTCTCAGAAGACTGTTATCGTTCGCCGGAGCCGGAGTGCTGCTCGCTCCGGTGAGTCGTCTTGAAGCCAGCATCGGGAACAACGCCCCCATTCCGTTTCAGGAGAATCTTCAGGTCACAGATCTGGAAGCCTTCCTGGTGAAGCCGCGGTGGTTGTTTTTAAAAGTTCACACTAATGCCGGCATTACCGGATTGGGGGAACCGATCCTGGAGGGCCGGGCAGAGACCTGCAAAACGGCAATCCAGGAAATTAAACCCTACCTGGTGGGGAAAGACCCCCGGCGGGTGGTTCATCACTGGCAGGCGATTTACCGGCATGCATTTTATCGTGGCGGCCCAATACTCACCAGTGCATTAAGCGGCATTGATCAGGCTCTGTGGGATATCAAGGGGAAAGCATTGGGGGTTCCCGTGTACGAGCTGCTGGGCGGACCGACTCGGGACCGGATCCGGGTGTATGCCAGGGGAGACACTCCGGAGCGAATCCAGGAAGGATTGCAGGCGGGATTTCACACCTTCAAGACCGGAGTGCCGAAAAGGAAACCGATGGGTATGGTCGCCTCGAAATCCGAAATCGAGTATGCCGCCGAACAATTCGCCATATTGAGAGAGACAGCCGGACCGGAGAATGATATCGGTATCGATTTCCATGGAGCCATCAGTCCGCAGTCCGCCCGGTTGCTGATCAAAGCGCTGGAACCCTACCAGCCCATGTTCATCGAAGAGCCGGTCCAGTGCCAGAATGTCGATGTGATGGCGGATATTGCCCGGGGGACTCATCTGCCCATTGCCACCGGGGAACGCATTTTCACCAAGTGGGGATTTCGTGAAATCCTGGAAAAGGGAGCGGCGAGTATTCTGCAGCCGGATCTCTGCCACGCCGGTGGGATCACGGAAGTCCGGCTTATCGCCGGAATGGCGGAATCCTACTATGCGGCTATTGCCCCGCATAATCCGCTGGGGCCCATATCTCTGGCTGCCGGGATTCAGCTGGCGGCTTCCATTCCGAATTTTCTTTGCCAGGAACAGGTTTCGCTGGGAGAGGGATATCTGAAAGAGCCGTTCCAGGTAAAAGAGGGATACATTCCGCTGCCGACAAAACCCGGGCTGGGCATCGAACTGGATGAGGAGCAGCTGGCGGATAAAATCGGGCATGACTGGCGGAATCCGGAGACCTACGACCCGGATGATGGGTCGGTGGTGGATTGGTGAACGGATCCGAGAGCGGGTGTTTATTCAGCAAACGCAAAGAACACGCAAGGGCCGCGAAGAACGCAAAGAAATTGAATCTGTTCAGAAAACACCCATAGAAGAGCCGTTGGCTCAAAGGCTGCAAAGGAATAATCCGGAAATAACACGGAAACACACTGAATGACACTGAGAGTGTGAAACCGGATATTCAGGTTTGTACAATATGATAACGTTTTTTACACACTCTCAAGGGAGTACAGGATGTCTTCACTCCGAAAAGAAACGTTGCTCTCTCGGATTATGTATTCATCCCTGTGTTTTCTGGTGATTCATGCAGGGAGATCTTGACAAGCAGAAATGATTTTCATGGGCAGGAGGATCCTGGAGAGTTGTGCGTGTCTCGTGGTTGGTTTTTGCCAGGTTGCTTACGGATTACCTCCTGACATCACATTTACCGATGTCACTGATCAAGCAGGGATAGACTTTCGGTATACCTTCGGAGATACCACGTACGAAAATATCCTGGAGAGCAGCGGGTCCGGTATTACTGTCTTCGATTACAATAATGATGGTTATATGGACATCTATATGCTCAACGGGACCTATCTTCCCGGCGTGAGCGACCCGCACGGCGAGATATTTGCGGATACTCCGAACTGTCTCTATCGCAATAATGGGAACGGGAACTTTACAGAGGTCGCCGGGGAGACAGGACTGGCGGATACGCACTGGAGTATGGCAGCCGGAGCAGTGGATATTGATAACGACGGATACACTGATATCTTTCTGCTGAACTATGGTCCTAACGTGTTCTACAGGAATAATGGAGACGGCACATTCACGGACGTGACGGATTCGCTCGGCTTGCGGGGTCCTGAGAAGTTGAATGGCTATACCAAATGGAGTGTGGGTGTTGCCTTCTGGGATTATAACAGGAATGGCCGGATCGATTGCATGGTAGGGAACTTTCTGGCCTTTGATCCGGAGTATGTCTCCCCTACCACACCTGATATCATGCCGCATCCGTCGGAGTATGCGGGACAGGCTTCGCTGCTCTACCGGCAGAATGAGGATGGCACCTTCACAGAAGTGACCAGGGAAGCCGGGCTCTATTATCCCGATTCCAAATGTATGGGATTAACCGTCTTCGATTATGATGGGGATGGAGACCTGGATCTGTTTCAGGCGAATGATCATCAGAAGAATTTTTTGTTCCGGAATGACGGCGGGGGACATTTCACGGAAGTTGGCGAAGCCAGCGGAGTCGCTGTGAACGATCAGGGGATCCCGACCGGTTCCATGCACGGAACGATCGGTGATGTGGATGGTGACGGATATATCGATATACTGGTGGCCGATTTGCGCTACGGGGCATTATATCGGAATCTGGGAAACGGCATTTTTGAAGACATCACCGTACGGAGCGGGGTGGCCGGCGCTTTTAACGGAAAGGGTGCCTGGGCTGCGGCGCTGTTTGATTTTGATAATGACGGCGACCTGGATATCTTTTCAGCTAACGGAATTGCCGAGGAACTCATCTTAACCAGACCCCTCCTCCTGGAAAATAATGGAAAGGGATATTTTGCCGACAACGGTCCGAATTATTCGGACTATTTTAATACCGTGCGTTCCGGACGCGGGGCGGCTGTGCTGGACTTTGACAATGACGGCGACCTGGATATTATTGTCTCCCATGTGGATCTCAAAGCCACTGCCGTTTTGCTGCGGAATGACGGGGGGCACAGGAACCACTGGCTTGGCATCACGTTATGCGGAAAGCATGGTCCGGTTTCCGCGCTTGGTGCGAAGGTCGAGATACACACCGGAAATCGCACACAGCTGCGAATAAATCAATGGGCGACCAGTTATCTGTCATCACATGATCCCCGGATACACTTTGGGCTCGGAAAATACAGAAATATCGATACGCTAATCATTCATTGGCCAGATGGCTCCTGCGATGAATATCGGGAGATCCCTGCCGATCAATATATCACCATTCACCAGGGTGCAGGATTACGATTCGAATAGATTCACTGTTCAGAAAAATTTCGCTTGTTGACTTCCGGCAGGCTCCCCAGAGTGAATGCGTTAATATATTTTGAAATCACGTCCGGAGTGGTTTTCGTTTCCTCTGGTTCTTTGGTATAGCCATGAACGACGAAGTAGATATTCTTATCAAAGAAGATCATAATGCGCTGCCAGAATTCATTGACTTGATGGAACTTAAACGCGGAAGAGAATGTCTCTTCTTCCATAATAAAATTCCAGATATTACGCCGAGCGAGGATAATGGCAAAAACCAATTCGTGCAGCGGTACTCCCTGTGTTTTCCGTCGAACACCAATATCCATGAACAGGCGTGCCAGCTGTTCTGCGCTGTGGGCGTCTTCAATATAATCACTCAGATTTCTATATACTTCCCGGATGCTCCGTTCCAGGTATTCATCGTTGAAATTGTGGTAAGATGCAGTTGCCGGATGCTCCCTGAGCATGCGTGCCCAGCGTTTTCCAAGATGATCCGCCTGCCGTTCCACCAGCCAGATGAGCTTGTCTGATAACATCCTTCCCTCCTCTTTTATAAGTAAATGGTTTGTTCAACTCATGACTTCTTACTGTTGTTGCGTTGCATTGCCTGTCGCCAGAATACCATACTGCTTCCCGGGATACACCAACTAACCACTACCAGGTGTGTAGGAACTTGGAAGTTCCGGCCACGCCAACCCGGTTCCCTGGATACTGTTGTGTAATCAGAGCGCCGGCCCGTCAGGAGAATTGAGAAATCAGATGCGTAAAATTCATTCTTCTGTCTGCGGAATGTGAAAATCATTCCTTAGGTAATCATCATTCTCTTGTTGTAAAGTTTGCTTGAAAAACCGCCAAAGTCAAGGACGTTTTTTCGTTCTGTTCAGATATGCCGGACCTGAATGGTCATTATACATGGGTGCAGGTTATCTATTGGTCTTCCGGACGCTGGATTTCCAATCGCCGCATCATTTTGAGCAAATTGGAATGGTTCGAAATATCGAGGGCTTTGGCAGTGTTGGTGATATGCCAGTCATTTTCTTCCAGCGCCTGAAGAAGAATTTGTCTCTCTGCTTCATATTTCAGTTCCTGGTAGGATTTCTCGGCAGTCGAAGATATCCGGGTACGAGGGTTCCGGATATCCGCCGGGACCTGTTCCGGCAGAATGGTATCACCTTCTGCCTGGATGATCATCCGTTCAACGATGTTTTCCAGCTCACGAACGTTGTTTTTCTCCCAGGAGTAAGATTTTAAGATGGTCAGTGTTTCGGGATGGAGTGTTTTGGTTGCGATACCGAATTTCTCGCAGGTTCGTTCGATGAAATGGATAGCCAGTGGTGCCACGTCGTCCGGTCGTTCCCGGAGCGGGGGAAGGCGAATAACATGGGTGCAGATCCGATAGTACAGGTCGTCTCGAAACTTCCCCGCTTCCATCTCCTGTTCCAGCGGGCGATTGGAGGCAGCCAGTACCCGCACATCAAGAGGGATAGACCGGCCACCGGATCCCAATCGATTCACCTCATCCTCCTGTAAAACCCGAAGCAGTTTTGCCTGGACAGACAGGGGCATATCACCTATTTCATCCAATAAGAGGATCCCGCCATTTGCCGCTTCAAATTTTCCTTTGGTGGTCCGTATCGCCCCGGAAAAGGCTCCTTTTTCAAAGCCAAACAGTTCGCTTTCCACCAGATGTTCCGGCAAGGCCGCACAGTTCACCGCAATGAATGGCTTGTCGGCTCTGTGGCTGAACCGGTGGATCTCTCTGGCAACCACCTCTTTCCCGGTTCCGCTCTCTCCAAGGATAACGACATTACTGGGCACCCTGGCCATTTTCAATATCTGATCGCGTAATGCCTTTGTGTGCTGACTTTCTCCGATGAGAGAAGAGTCCCGCCCGGACAGGCGGCGCAGCTGCCGGTTTTCCTGCATTAATCGGCGCTGCTCCAGGGCATTCTCGATAATCCGGATCAGCTGATCCAGATTCACTTCATTTTTATCAAAGAAATTATAGGCCCCAAGTTTTACGGCCCGAACACACTTCTGGAAATTCCCCTGCGCGGTGTAGACAATAACTGAGATATCATCCATCTGCTTCGATTCCATCTGTTCCAGCATTTCCAATCCGTCCATCACCGGCATCTCCAGGTCCAGTACAACCAGATCAATCGCTTCACTGGTCAAAAGGTCCAGCGCTTCCTGCCCATGAGCTGCCGTGACCACCTCGTGTTCGGTCTTCCGGTTGATGTCATAGGCATATTGTTCACGAACACCCTTGATATCATCCACAACCAGTACAGTACTCATAGTGACTCGTATCCGTTGTTACATTCTGGTTTCATATGTCTCTGCCAGTGGAAGCCTTATTGTTACAGTCGTTCCTTTTTCTTCCATACTATCGATGACGATACGCCCGTTAAAATCCTCGATTATGCGCCTGGTATTCGTGAGTCCGATGCCGCTGCCTTCCGGTTTCGTGGTAACAGGTTTGGTAAACAATTGTTCCCGGATGGATTCCGGGATGCCATTTCCGGTGTCAGAGCATTGAAAGAGCACTTCATCATCCTGACGGTGACAGGAAAGAGTGACAGTACCTCCCTCCGGGGTTGCATCAAACGCATTGCGAATGATATTTTCAAACGCCCGGCGTAACTGGACTTCATCTGCAAGTACCATCAGCGTATTTTCCTCCTGATTGATTTGAAAGGAGATGTCCTGACCGGGTAAATTTTGATAATGGCCATAGAGTTTCTCTACAAGTTGCGGAACATGTACCTGCCGGACCTGCAAGTCAGGCTGTAATTTCGAATAGTGCTCGGTCAGGGTTTTTAAGTAGTCGATGCTTTCCTTAATAGTGGATTTCCGGTCTGAGAACACTGTGGAAAGATTCCCGGGCTCATCCCGTTCCACTTCTTCCCAATGCTGCATCACATTGCGTATGGGGATAATCCCGTTTTTAATATCGTGGTTCACCTGTCTGGAGATCTCAGCCAGTGCGGCCTTCTGTTCGGCTTTTGCCAGTTTCAGGTGATTTGATCGCAGACGATTCACCATCCCCTGCAGGGCATCATTTAATACCCCCACTTCATCATTGCTGCGAACATCGAAAGTAGTATCCAGCGTTGAAAATGAAAAATTCCGGGCTATCTCAACCAGCCGTTTGAGAGGGGTGATAACTGTATTTGTCTGCCAGATGGAAGTCAGAATTGCCAGAAGAATTACAATACCTGTGATGGTAAAGATTTTCAGGTTCAAACCCCGCACCAGTTGTACCAGATCCGAAGTGGGATGAAACAAATATACCCCGGCACTCCGGAGAGTATCTCCCGTGAAGTATTGGAGAGGAATCTTTCCCATGGAATATTTCGGCTGCAGGCGAGAGGCAGGTCTGCCATTCTGATTATCGGTATAAGCCAGCTGCAGTAATTCCGGCCGGACGGGGTGCGGGGTAGAACTAATGATTTTCCGGGCAAACTCCGCCAGGAGGATTTCATCCGGATTCGAGAGGAAGTCTTTCAGCAATGCGGAAGATATTTCCACACCGCCGAGGAGATAGTAGTGTTCTCCGCCGATCATGACAGAGTCCAATGCCACAAGACAGGGAAGGGAACCGGTCGGGGTGTGGAACGGTCCGATAATGGAATAATGGGTAGAGGTTCGGAGAACAGTCAACAGGCCCTTCCGCGAGGTTCCGAAGGCGGCTTTATATTGGCCGACACTGAGCGCGGTTCCGGTGTGATCGAGCACTTCCAACGCCTGCAATCCCATGGTGGACATGTAGTTCTGGGCATAATTAATCACAGATGGATTTTCTCGATTTCCGTAGGCGACAACCTGGAGGCGAAAGTAGGTGTCCTCACTTAATTTGTCGGCCAGTGCGGAAAGCTGATTGCGCATCGTAATCTGTCTGCTGTGTATTTCCGCCTGGATGGAGGCGACCGTGGCGGTGACGTTCCGATTGTATTGAGCGGTGAGTTGATTGCTCACCGTTTTATGGACAGTATAGGCCACAATGAGCATTGCCACAAAAAACAGCGCTGCAAACGTCGCCGCAAATTTCACGGATAATGATATCTGGATTTGTTTTCTCATAACAGATCTCGTCGTTCATGAATTATCTGATTCATGAAAGGATATAAATTAATCCTGTATTACTTTCGTGGAAACCAGGCTCCGGAAACATCCAGACAACCACTATTTTGCACAGAGACATCCTCCAGTTGTTGCGGGATTACATAATAGGACTTTGCCGTGAGGATCGGGAAAAATATTCCGGCGTCTGCCACGATACTTTTCAGCGAACGAGCGTCCGCTGAATCGCCATTGAGGAGCGTCCCCGTCTGTGTTTCATCGATGGAAGACGGAATCGGATATCCCCGCTGCAATAACTGCATTACATTATAGTTCTCATCATGATATTCAGGGAGATATGAATCCACCAGGATGTCGTAGGTGTTTGATGTCCGCAACCTGCCAAATTCCTCGTCCGGAACTGCCCTCGGTATCCGATAGGGTATGCCAATCTGGGTGAGTCGTGCAGCCAGACGCTCCCCAATTTGGCGCGTCACCTGATCGGAGGCAGGATACGCGATATCGATGGGACGGATGCCGGAGACATCGATGGAATCCATTGGGTCGGTTGTGGGGTGCGTTTCCAGGCCGAAGAGTCCTGTACGGGGGCTGCAGACCGCCGCATCCACTATATTCGCTGTCACCGTTCTATTCAGCGATCCAAGAATCTGCGAGCGGATCGCGGGATCTGCGAGCGGAGTTTTCTGTGTGTTCAGCACCAGAAACTTCACTTGGCCTTTCGGAACCCCTTGAACGCTATATTCCGGCATTTGCCGGAAATACTGCACATCCTGCTTGCGGTGAATGACGGCACCGGCATAGCGCCTCTCTGCCAGCGAATCGGGAAGATACTGCCGTTGAGTTTGCACCATTAGTCGTTCCAATGGCGGCATTCCCCGGTAATAATACCGGTTCCGCTGGCAGGTGATGGACCAGCGTCCATCGGTTGCCTGCATATCGGTGACATAGAAGGGCCCGAAGCCGACCGGATACTCATACTCCGGTAAAGATGTATAGATTCGGAAACAGGGATGGGCAAGGTGCTCCCTGAATTGGGGACGCGGAGTATCGAGAACTATCTGAATAGTAAAATCGTTGACCAGCCGGAGACCTTCAGGCGAGGCACCCGTTCCCTGCAGGAAGGATGGCATGCCTGTGATATCCTGCCAGAGCCAGGAATACTTCGAATCGCCACCGTAGGATTGAAAGGTTGTGAGCCAGCTGTGTACGACATTCTGGGCAGTCATTCTTTCACCATTCGGCAATCGGAGATCGCGGCGCAGCCGGACCGTCCAGACCTGATAGTTGTGTGATGGGGAGATCGCTGTCAGAGCAGGTGATTGTGGTGTTCCGGTGCCGACAGAAGACACCAGCGTCGGGAATATATTGGAGTGCATGGAGGTCTCGAAGAGAGGGAGAAGCGTATCCGGTGGGGAACTCTGCTGTTCCAGTACTGTGAATCGAAACTGATATCCGGGAAGCCGGAGCCGGGGATA
Source organism: uncultured bacterium (assembly GCA_964413425.1). Taxonomy (GTDB): domain Bacteria; phylum Fidelibacterota; class JAANXI01; order JAANXI01; family JAANXI01; genus DATFLS01. The sequence continues at coordinate 11,163 of CAYPST010000016.1, read as the reverse complement.
GCGATTCACTGATGTCCACCGGACATCTTCCATGGGGTGGAATTCAATCCGGCTGCGGGCAGGTGGCGTAGTACCGGAATCACAGATACTGATACCGATTCCTTTACTCTGCCCCAGGGAAAGCTGCCTGATTGCACTGATAGGATGTGCGAATTCAGAGGATTGTCCCAGCAGCTCGAGAGAATCCTGTGCATACCGCAGTGTAAAAAACGTGTGGGAAGAATCCGTGGTGACAGCCACACGATTCTGTGAAAGCGGGAATACCCGGGTACCTAATGCATGTTCACCGCTCCACACGAGTTCATTCGCCTGTTCTGTTAACAAGTGCGGGATTCCCGTATCATTGAGGAGAATATAATGAGGACTCCCGGGGACATCCCTGATTCCGAAAAATGCCCGCACATTCTGGGAGGGATCCCGGAACAATCCCTGGCCAACCACGGAAATCCAGTTGCCGGGATAGGTAATGTCATTTCCTGTGGGGGATGGAGGAACTCTGGTAAGCCTCGGCCCGCTCACATTGAAAATAATGGGGCTGGTCAATGAAGTGGTAACTGCCGCAAGGTGATCGGATTGCCCGACAGGTTTGAGCCCCAGGACCCCCCGTTTTACCCGGGACCGGATAATAGAGAAATCACTTCGCGGAAATCGATAGGTGCTTGTTCGAAAGGAATCAATACCCGGCTGGGAGAGAAAGACCAGCGAATCCGGGAATAACACAGCCAGCCGGAGTTCCTGCCGGGCGGTGTCCGGCAATTGTATGAAATCCAGTACTTCACCCTGAAATGTCGGACCAATTTGCTGGCGAAGTCTGATGGGAGAATCCGCATATTGTATGATCGACTCTCCGACTCCCCGGTTCACAATCTGGATGGGCAGAATAATAATCCTGTCGCTATGATTCAGCAAGACCAACTGGTCGTCCGAAACCTGGGCCGCCTGTAAATATTCTTGCAGAGCAGCTTCAAACTGCTTGCGCTGACGGCGATATAATTCCGGTTCATCTTCGGGAGAGAGTTCGAGCAGTTTATTCGTTTCCGCCAGGAGCGCATCTTCTTTCTGGTGCACCAATTCAATCCGTTCTGCTTCTTCCCGTGAAGTCACGCGCTCCAAAAGATCAGTAATCGCCGCACATCCCGATATTAGAAGTGTCACACCAATTATGACAACCAGGAGCAGTCGCAATTTCAGTCCGGGATCGTCCGGTTGAGAGAGAATAGAATCGATCTTACAAGAGCTCATGAATTTATCAGGGAACTCCTCTGGATTTAATTACCTTGAATACGTCATAAAAAACAGCAGATCCCGACGGGATTCCTCCGGGACAGACGTACACAGGAAAAACTGGCATGCCCCGAGTCGTCGGGGATGACCACAAATGTTCCGCTTTGTATGCGGTGTGGCGTGCGTATGGTGGCCTTGTTGCTCTTCGCTCGCTTTACTATTTCTGGATCGGTGTTCATCTTTTTTCCGCGCTGATCCGTGTGCTATCTTTCTCCGGTTGATGAATCATTCAGGTTACATATTAAATATAAGTTACTATTTCATGATTTAAATCGGTAAAATCATTTGTCCCACACAGTTGCCGCAATATTGTTGTGTCCTGCAGAACACATTCGGGTGTGAAAAGCAACACGTAGGCAGCGCACAGTGAAAAGTCAGACATACCAGTCATATTATATGTGATACAGGCCACACCCGTCAGAATCCTTCAACTGCAGGGGACTTTCCCAATCAAAATCCGCTCATACCCATGGCTGTACCCTTTGAAGTGCACTGGAACAATTATTGAAACAACATAAGAAAGCCAAATATCAGATGAAGCAGAGAATGAGAAAACCCGCAGAGCGAAGGCTATGGATCGATTACCGACGTCTTATAACTCCCTGATTACATGGATTTTATTTCCCCTTTTGTTTCTCCTGCTAGGTAAAATTTGCAGCTGTACCAATGGATCAATACTTCACACGGATCAACTTGTCGTTCACGGCCGGGTACTCGCCGGACAGGAGAACGGTTCTTCGGAAAAGCTGCAACCTGTGTCAGACGCCAAAATTCTGCTTGCCCGGCTTCGAAGTGACGGTTCCCTGGAGGTGATATCACAGAAAACCGCTTCCACTGGGGAGCAGGGGTATTTCAGAATATCCACACTGGATCGGGGAGTGAGAAATATTTTTATCATCGACACCAAAGAGCATCAGGAATGGAGAGGCATGGTGGAGAGCGAGAACAAGAACGAGAATGAGCTCCTGGCAGAGCCTGTATCCTATGAAACAACGATAGCGACTCATCTATACCTGAGTGCCATACAGGCGGGTCGACCAGAGATGGCAGATTACTCTGATATACTGGAAAGTATTCGAACGGAACTGACGATAATGGGATATGTGAACGGGCCGGCGTTTGCCAGAGAGTCACTTGAACGGGAAAAACTGGAGTCGAAAAGGTTGAGAGAGAAACCCGAAACTCCATAAGAGTTTGGAGTCCGGGTTTGTCGGAGAAATATCGCATCTTCCATTGAGAGAAGTATGAACAAAAGAAGGAGTTGAATCATTACACGGTTCATTTTGTCATTCGCCATAGTAGCGCTTGCTATGCTTGTGATTCAGCACTATGATTTCGATGCTGGCCAGGCCGGCAGGAATTCGTTGCCAAACCAACAGTCCCTGCAGGCTTCGCAGAATCAGAGTCATACCGGTTATCTGCCGCTTTCAGGTGATAGCAGTGGATATCGTCCCCGGGGAGGCGATGTCAGGCCCATGACGACGGCGGCCGATTCGTTTTTGATTCAGGCAAAAACGAATTATCGTCAGCGGTTATAAGAATTACGCTACTCCCGGTAGGCTTGGATGAGTCGCAGCCAGATACCGTTTAATACAGGAAGCTGTTTAGTATAGGAGACACTCGGCTTTATGGGCACAAGAAAACGCGTTGTCTTCCGTCATTACCATGGAATTATGCTCGTCATTGGTCTGATGATGTTACTCACGGGATGCAATATCTGGGAATTCCATGGTGTGGTAATGAAGCATAAATCCAGTATTTCTATCCCTGGTATTTCACTGAAGAACGGGAAACAAAACAAGATTCCCAATGAAGTAAATATCGGAGATAGAGTTACGGTCAAATACACCACATATTTGGAACAGGGAGCAGGATTACAACCGGTAAAACTACAAGAAACCACTGAATTTACGGTGGGGCACCGGGAAGTATTCTCCCGTATCGAAAAGGCGATCCTCGGTATGAAACCGAAAGGAACGAAGCGGATCACAGTGCTCTCCGATGATGCCTATGGTCCGCGATTCGAAGAACTGGTTCAGACACTTCCCAGGAGTTTGCTGCCAGCGACGATGACGCCAAAACCCGGTGAGACAATAGAGCTGCGGGATCAGAATGGCAGCATAATCTCCTGTACGATTGTTGAAGTGAAGGCCGGGAGCGTGCGAATTGATCTGAACCATCCGCTGGCAGGAAAGGATCTGATTTTTGAGGTGGAGGTGTTACAAATCGCATCAGGTTAAACACAGCGCAAGGAGATTATTGCTTCATTCTAATGAGCCCACCCCGGAAACCATAACGTGCCGGAGGTTTCGGGGAATTAACGCAGCCTGTCATGACAGATTGGGACAGGCTGTGATTCTTACGACGATGTCAATTATAAATAATTGAATTTAACGAAGAGACTCCGATCTTTATTAGCACATTTTTCTTCGTCTTGGCCGCCGGCCAGTGTCAAACTGGCACCCTGGGGAGGGGACTGAAATAACTGCCATTTGGCCCAAGGGCAATGCAACTTCCCCGACGGCGGCGGACGGAGAATAAAAGAATCAGGAGCAATAAAGTACCGAAGTGCAGACAGATGTGTATAGATTCCTGCGTTCATCACGATTTCCTTCGTCAGCCTGAAGAACTCTTCATTGCTGCCGGGGTTAATTCGATAGTCAGTACAGTGCAATTTACTCTCCGCAGGAGGTAAGGACGAGACAGCACCGGATATAGATGTCGCTATTGAAATGCTGCAGTTGACAGGAAGCAGAAAATATGTCGAAGTATGGCCGAGACCGGAATCCGGGAAGTGATACTTTACTTACCTTCAAAGTCGGGGACTCGGATTTTTGTACTTCCGCCATCGCAGTCGAATCGATTGAGAAAGTACAAACGGTCACTTCCCTCCCGTTTACCCCCCATACTGTGGAAGGCGTGTTTTTATACAGGGATTATGTGGCTACGGTGGTCTGTACGGCCCGGAAGTTGGGCCTGAAAATACCTCAATCCGACAACGAGTCCCCGTATTTCATTGTCACCAACATAGAGAATCAATACGTAGCATTTCGGGTTGATGAGGTCCGGGATCTGATCTCAACATCAGAGGTCACCTGGAATTCCCTTGATACATTTGTCGAAGGTCCTTTTACACAATTTGCTTTATGGGAGGAACAGGTGTATCTGTACATTGATTTGCATCTTCTGTACACACTCCCGGAATGGCAGACGATTGAATATCTCAAACCCTCCCTGGCCCAGGGAAAACCTGGGAGTCTGCCGGAGCAGTTACCATCAAACGATCAGTTGGAAGGTGGAGATCGAGACGATGCTGTCGTTGTTCATCCGGTGAATACAGAGCCGGCAGAGGTCGTCACAAGTGAGGAGAATCTCTGCTCTCAATTCGGTTCTGAAGTAAAACCTGAGACAAAAGAAGAAATCACACAGAATATCAGCAGGAAACGAGTGGAAAACGAAAATAGGGTGAAGAGAGAAGAAAGTGTTTATCCACCAGCAGCCGACGAGAAAAGCCGGACGGGATCAAGTATCAATTCGACTGCGGATCCAAAGCACATGGAGAAATTTCACCAAACGCCTGTCCCGGCTTGGAGAACAGCCAGGAAAACCAGCCGGATTACCAGAAACACTTTACATGATCATGCGAGAAAAGCGCCTGCCCGCTTTCGGTTACTGATCATAGCGGGGGCCATCCTGTCTGGACTGACCCTGTCTGCATATTTTATCTCTGCCACATACTCTTCAAGTGATGGTTTCACTTTTCGCAGTCAGAGTACAAATCCAGCGGATATCGATATTCCGGATAAACGTACTGCGCGGAAGTATACGGAAACAGGGATGGGATTACATGTGGACCGATATCAATCTGTCGGGGAGGATGCGCGCAGTAACAGAATGACGGAAGAGGAAACCACCGGGAGTAAATCCGGTGCACAATTTGCCGAATCACAGGCGGATCTCGGCAATCGTGAGCACAGTACCGGAACCGATAATATCCGCTCTGCCCAAAGCAGTCCGGATGAGATATACCGATATGACGGCGAGAAGTTCTCTTTGAGCGTGGAGAGGCCTCAAATTGCCGGTCAGATTTCCGATGACGGTCACCGAACACAAGTGAACCCTGAAAAGGAACGCGGTACTAATGCAACTGGAAATGTGGCTGAGAATTCTCCGACCCGGAATCCGACAACGTTATATGACGAAACGGTGCATATTGTTGAATCAGGTGACACCCTCCGGGATATTGCATACTTCTATCTGGGAAATCCCTTTCGCTATCCGGAGCTGGCTGAATTAAGCCACATTAGAGATCCGGACCTGATATACCCTGGCGATCAGGTGCGTATCATCCGGACAGATGTCATCCATGGCCCAGAATAAATATGGAAGCCAGGAATGGACACAGATGAACACGAATAAATTATCAGAACCCATTGGGTGCCCTGGAACAAAGTAATCAGAAGAACCCCAGAAACGATTGTCATTCTTAGTGCGAATGATCTCAAGGAGTCCCCCGGAGGAAGAATCTCGTTCCATAAGCAGCTACTCCCAAAAGGAGATTCTATTCCCGGGAGACCGATAGATGAAAGTTACAACCGCTCGTTTTATTTGGTTTATTTGGTAGCAAGCCATTCACCGCTGCAGTTATCCCTTAATGCAACCATTATACGTAACAGCTCATATTAGTGCTAATTCGCGTTCATTCCCCGAAAGACTCGGGGCAGGCTGTGGTTTCCAGAGTAGTATCCATTTTGAATTTGAGAAAATCTGTCTGCTGCCGATAATACAGTATCCGCTAATTCTGCGAAATGGGGCCCATAACGCCCTGATAAATAAATGGATATAACTCAGAATCGGGTATACGGGTCTCTTTATCGGAGGTAAATTGGACCATAAATAGTGGGGGACTCCTGAGGTAGATAGGAGAATGTAATGAAGAGAATGGATACTATTATACTCCTGGCCGGGTTCTTATTGAGTTCATTGCCGGGAATGTCTTCCGGGCAGGGATTTATCGCAGTAATGCCGTTGGATGCCAACGGAATATCCGAAACCGAAGCCGCTGTTCTCACCGACAGATTGCGCAGTGAATTATTTCAAACCGGCGAATTCGAAGTAATTGAACGGGAGAAAATGCGGGCGATCCTGGAGGAACAAAATTTTCAGCTGACCGGCTGTTCTTCCAATGAATGTATGGTTGAAGTCGGCCAGCTCATCGGGGTGCAGCAGATGGTCGGAGGGAGTGTAAGCCAGTTCGGCCGGCTGTTTTCCATCTCCATCCGGTTGATTGACGTGGAAACCGGTAGAATAATAGGAACCGCCATTTATGATCATAACGGTGAAATCGAGGGGCTCCTGGACATCGGTACCAGGCAAGTCGCCAGACAGCTGACGGCCCCGGATGATCAGGCCGGAGATAGTGAGACAAAATTGGTCGCTTCCACCCGGCAGGAACCGGAGAGTAGCATTACCCAAGCTCAACACCAGCCGGATCGGCGGTTAGAATCGAGAAAAGAATCATGGTATACATACTGGTCGGTTGGCGGGGCAGGGTTTGGATATCCGGATCGGCTGCAGCAAGCCATCGAGTGGGCGGAATCACAGACAGGGGTTTCCCGGAGCCGATATTCGGTGGATCTCCTGGGATTTTACTGGCATATTGCTCCTCGCACCGTGCTCGGATTTATTATCAAGGCCTCTGCTGACCAGCTCGGATATCAGGATCAGACTCTGCTGATAAGCCAGTTTACCTACAGTGCGAGTTCCCTCCATTACTTGGATGGACAATTCGGGCGGGGACTCTTTCTTCGGGGCGATCTGGGAATAGCCGAAATCAAGGTGGAAGATTCGACCGGCGAGGAAGCCAGAAGTAATTCCGGACTCGGAGTGCTTCTCGGGACCGGATGGTCTTTCAGGTTAGGCAGCACCAGTATCTTACTGGGTACCAATATGGCTCTCCGGTTCATCGAGGAAAACACGTATTCCGTGATCGATTTTTCCCTGGGAGGATTGTTTTAGCTGCTGCAGACCACCACGAGATACAAAAAATTCTTCTTGCTCAGGATTCTGTTGCAACTTTTTACACTCCAGTAATTCAGTTGTAGCATAGCATTCCGGATCTTCAAACTTAGGATCTGAATGTTCAAAATAACATTGCAAGTTTTTACAATAGGGCTCTGAAGTTTCAAGATAGCATTACAAGTTTTTACAATAGGGCTCTGAAGGTTCAGGATAGCATTGCAAGTTTTTGCAATAGGGTTTTGAAGGTTCAGGATAATATTGCAACTCTTTACAACAGGATCCCGAAGATTATATAAAATATTCTGGCTTCTTACAGGATGACTTTCCCCTCCGGTAAGAACGATATTCTTTCGCCCATACTTTCACGTCGGGGAATGGGAGCATCACCTGAACCATCGTGCCGTCTCATGCAGACAGCACCTCCACACGTCCGGCTTCACTCTTCACGCTCGCAAATGTCATCCCGAGAACATGCCAGTGGCATGTTGGAGGAATCTCGACCGGGCTCCCGGGGTGGGACTGCGCTCGCACTCGGGCAAGACGAGCCCGGGCGCCGACCGGATTTCGGATCGTCACAGGAAGTAGCACACTCGATCCCTTACATCCTCGGCAGAGATCCCTTACCTCCTTGGACGGCAGAGGGTTCGGGATGACATGGAGGCGTGTTTCGTGAGCACACCGGACGTGGGGAGTGTCAAATAAACACTCGACTACTGATGATTACTGATACGATGCCATCCCGAGGGTGTGCCGGTGGCACGCCGGCTGGTAAGTCCAAAGTCTTCATACCGGGAACCGATTCATGGTGTTTTTCTGCTGTGATGTCGGGATTTCTTTTTATAGATTTTGCGGCGATTTGTGGTCTGAAATTGTGTTGACACTCTAAGAATGAGTCAGACGAGGATACATAATGCTGAAACATCGGGTATCGCTCAGTAAGTATTCCATTCTCCTGGCCGGTGTGATACTGTTATTGGGCATGGTTTCCTGTGAAAATCAGGAGGAAATCCTCAATCAGGCATCGCAGGTCCTGGCGGATTACAACGAATCACTGGATCGATTTCGGGAAGCGTTCGGCGGTACCCGGGAATTACCGGCGGTGGATTTCTTTCTGTTCGGTATGGGAGATCGTCCGAAGCTCATCTATCGGCAAGGGGTTCTGAAGAATGCCATCACCGGGGAAATTGTCCGTCAGTGGGAACCGGTGAGGGAAATCATTATTCCGCCGGAGTACCGTGTGGTGCTGCATACGTCAGATGATGCGCTGGTACAGATCCGGGAGGATTCAGCGGGCATCTGGCTGCAGGAGGACGGGAAGACCACGCCGGTGGCGGAAGCCGATGCACCGGTGACACTGCCGTCCTTCGAGGAATATGCCTATTCCGATATTCTCCGGGTGCTGCACCAGGAAATTCTGGTGAACATTGTTGACGGTGCTCCGGTGCCGAATTTGTTCGTCTACGATGATCCGTGGTACCGGGATGGTGCCATGGCTGCCATGTGCCTGGAGGAGACCGGCAATCTGCCGCTGCTGAAGGAGTGGATCATGGGGCTGCGTGAGCCCTATGATTATAATAACGGCGGCGAGTCCGAAGCGGATAACCTGGGGGAGGCGCTCTACCTGATTTCGCTGGTGGCCGACACCACCCATCCCCTGGTGGATAGTGTGCTGAACGAAGTCGAACAATACGAGGTCAGGGACGGGTACGGCACCTATATGCGGGGCCGGACGGATATCGGGCAGCATCCCATTTATCAAACCAAATGGATGAAGTTCGGGCTGGAAGCATTATCATTGGAGGATCCCTATTATATTCCCCTGATGCAGGACACCTATTCCTCCCTGTTCTGGATGGACTACCGGGGGCGGTACCTTGGCGGCGATGACGCCGATGATACCCGGGATTATCCCTATCTGGGCTGGGCAACGGATCATTTCCATCGGTATAGACGGAGTCCTATCGGTGACAGGGCGTATCCGCTCACCTGGGAAGCCCGCGCCAGCCAGGCTGATTATTCGGGTATGGCCGCAGTGGACACTACCTATGTCGGGGCAGAGATATGCACGCCGCACACCTGGCATGCGGCGGAAGTGTTTTTATATCTCATCGATTTGGAATAATCGAGACGAGAAGAAAACCGCAGATTCACACAGATATACATAGATGACAAAAAATAGTATGACCGTTAAGATGTCTCAGTTTCAGGCCCGCTCTTCCGGCGGTAGCCGAACGAACCGGAGGGATCCGGTCGGTGCTCCGGTGGGTCTTCTCACCTTCGGTGTCCGCGATACCCGGTAGCCCTCTCCAGCTCCATTCTACAGCAGACAATAGTTTACTCTCGAACTCTATATTGCGTTCCTCTTTCGAATGCCATAAAATGTCAGTACATCATTCTTTTGGACTGAAGTCCGAATACTATCATCTGATAAATGAAAGGAGTTAGAGTATGCATCGACGTGATGCCTTAAAAGGATTAGGAGCAGCGGCATCAGCCGGACTTATGGGAATGAGCGGCAGAAGGGCAGAGGCCAGTTCCGGCACATATGCTCAAAAAACATCGGGGCTTCCCCCGGTGAAGATTACGAACGTCAAGGCCATTCCCACCTGTCCGCATGGGATTGAGCTGGTGGTGGTAAAGGTGGAGACGGATGAGCCGGGATTATACGGCGTGGGGTGCGCCACCTTTCGACAGCGGGCGCATGCAGTGGTCACGGCAGTGGAGAAGTATCTCAATGACTTTTGCAAGGGAAAAGAGGTTGATAACATCGAAGACATCTGGCAAACCGCCTATGTGAGTTCCTACTGGCGGAATGGTCCGGTGTTAAATAATGCCTTGAGTGGGTTGGATCAGGCGCTCTGGGATATCAAAGGGAAGCGGGCCGGTATGCCGCTTTACCAGTTACTCGGCGGGAAGTGCCGGTTTGCGGTGGACAGCTATACTCATGCCAGCGGAAGCACGATCGAAGAGGTAACCGAAAATGTGCAACGATATATGGAACAGGGATTTCGACACATCCGTATTCATCTGGGCGGATACGGTTCGGGCCATCTTTCGGGACAGGCTGATTTCAAACAGCATGGCTTTGGTATGCCGGAGGATAATTACATGGATCCGTATCCGTATCTGACAAACACTCCGAAAATGTTCGAGCATGTTCGGAAAGTTTGCGGTGATGAGATCGAATTGCTGCATGATATCCACGAACGGATCAATCCCAATGATGCCATTAATCTGATAAAGGAATTGGAACAGTATCGTCCCTTTTTCATCGAGGATCCCTTTTCCCCTGAAGATATCGGGTACTTTCCACATCTCAAGCAGCAGACCAGCACTCCCATCGCCATGGGAGAACTCTACAATAATCCCCATGAGTGGGTGGGGTTGATGACCGACCGGCTTATCGAATACATCCGAATTCATATTTCACAGATCGGCGGGATTTCTCCCGCCATGAAGGTGGCCCGTCTGGCTGAGTGGTTTCATGTTCTGACTGCCTGGCATGGACCGGGAGATGTTTCCCCGGTCGGACACGCCGCGAATGCCCATATCGACCTGGCGGTCTGGAATTTCGGTATTCAGGAAGCGGTTCGCTTCTCGGATACGCTCAGAGAAATTTTCCCGGGTGCTCCGACCATGGAGAACGGATATCTGCACATCAACGAAGCACCGGGCATAGGCGTGGACGTGAATGAAGAACTGGCGGCGAAGTATCCGCTGCCTGAAAAATATGACTATGGCTGGACCCAGGTTCGAAGGAATGACGGGACTCCGGTGAGGCCTTAGTATGACAAAAATACAAATACCCAAATTGAGCGATTTATTTCCATAAATCGCTCAATCGACAAAGAAAATGTA
>CAYPST010000015.1:0-59877 GCA_964413425.1 uncultured bacterium | reverse complement strand
CAGGAGCAGCCGGTGGTGGTCCCGCACGTAACGCACTTCAAGCAGGTGCCGTTGCGCACCATGGTCATACTGCCGCATTCTTCGCACTGATCGCCGGTATAGCCTTTTATTCTGGCGTTCTGGATTTTGAGGGCTTCGGTCTGGGAGGCCGGTTGCTCCGTGTAGTTCACGTCTTCCTGATCGACGTCACCATAGGGATCGGTTTCCTCAGGACTTTCTTCCGTCCCCTGACCTGTCGGGGTGTCATCTCCTTTGGCCTCCGGTTTCCGTTTCTTGCCGGATTCGGAGATTAACTCTTCCGGATTCACGCTGGCCAGATCGGTCCGGCCCAGATATTCCACGGCCAGTTCGCGGAAGATGTAGTCGATCACTGAGGTAGACATTTTAATACGGTCGTTGCCAATAACAATACCATTGGGCTCGAACCGGGTGAAAACGAAGGCGTCTACGAACTCTTCCAGCGGCACCCCGTGCTGCAGGCCCAGCGAAATAGAGATGGCGAAGCAGTTCATCAGGCTCCGGTAGGCGGCGCCTTCTTTATGCATATCGATGAAAATCTCACCCAGCTGATCGTTTTCATACTCACCGGTACGGAGATAGACATTCTGGCCACCGATGGTGGCTTTCTGGGTGTAGCCGTCCCGGCGATTGGGCAACCGCCGCCGCTTGGCTACATATTTATACACCACTTTTTCGGCGACAGAGGAGACATCCGGACCGTGTGCTTCTTCCTCCACTTCTTCCAGGAATTCCGCCAGGTCATCGCCGGTTGCGTTCAGCGGCTGACTGAGCTTTGACCCGTCCCGATACAGTGCATTTGATTTCAATCCAAGTTTCCAGGAAAGCAGGTAGGCATCCTTAATGTCTTCGACAGTGGCGGACGCTGGCAGGTTGATGGTTTTACTGATACTGCCGCTGATGAAGGGCTGGGCGGCGGCCATGATTCTGATGTGGCCTTCCGGCGCAATGGAGCGGGTGCTCTTCCGGCCGCTCTTGTTGGCACAGTCGAACACAGCATAGTGCTCTTCTTTCAAATGCGGTGCCCCTTCGATGGTCATGGTGCCACAGACATAATCGTTGGCGGCTTCAATTTGGACGTCAGTGAATCCGAGCGCCTTGAGCATATCAAAATCGGGAGCATTCAACTGTTCGGCACTGAATCCCAGGGTCTCTGTGCAGAATTCGGCACCCAGGGTCCACTGGTTGAAAACGAACCGGAGGTCAAAGCTCCGGGGCAGTTCGTTCTCCACAGCAGCGAGTTCAGTCTCCGTAAATCCCTTTCCCAGAAGGGATGACCGGTTGATATGCGGACATCCCTCCAGGGAACCGGTGCCTTTGGCGTAGCTGATAATCTCATCGATCTGGCTTTGCGTATATCCCAGTTTCTTCAGTGCTTTCGGAATCGCCTGATTGATGATCTTGAAGTACCCCCCACCGGCTAATTTCTTGAACTTGACAATGGCAAAATCCGGTTCGATGCCGGTGGTATCGCAATCCATGACCAGTCCGATAGTTCCGGTGGGCGCTATAACAGTCACCTGCGCGTTGCGATAGCCGTGTTTTTCACCTTGCTCCAGAGCCCTGTCCGACGCATCTCTGGCGGCGTGCAGCAGATCATCCGGACAATACTCGGGATCAATCCCCGGGGGAGGTACCGACAGCCTTTCGTATTCGTCGGAGGTCGCATTGTAAGCAGCCCGGCGGTGATTTCGAATCACCCTGAGCATATGGGCTTTGTTGCGCTCGTACCCGGGGAAGGTCCCCAGCTCGGCGGCCATTTTCGCCGAAGTGGTATAGGCGGTCATGTGCATGATGGCTGTGACAGCGCCGGTGATTGCCCGGGCTCTTTTGGAATCGTAGGGTACTCCCTGCACCATAAGCAGGGCCCCGAGATTCGCATATCCCAAACCCAGCGTACGAAATTCATAGGACAACTCGGCGATCCGCCGACTGGGAAATTGTGCCATCAGGACACTGATTTCCAACACCGTCGTCCAGAGTTCTGCCGCATGCGTGAAATCCTCGATGAGAAATCCGTTCTCCTCGTCGTAATATTTCAACAGATTGAGCGAGGCGAGATTGCAGGCGGTGTCATCCAGGAACATATATTCCGAGCAAGGATTGGAGGCCCGGATCTCCCCGTCTTCAGGGCAGGTGTGCCAGTCGTTGATAGTCGTATGGTACTGCATTCCGGGGTCAGCACAGGACCAGGCAGCGTACGCAATATCATTCCAGAGTGCCCGGGCTCTGATGGTTTTGGTCGGCCGGGGCGTCCGGCCTTCTGCCCGGGCTTTGCGCCGTTCAACCCGCCCGTACAACGACCACTCATCATCGTTGATGACGGCTTCCATAAATTCCCGGGGTGTCCGGACGGAGTTATTCGAATTCTGGCCGGAGACCGTATAATATGCCTCGGAATTCCAGTCCGAATCATAGGTAGGGAATTCAATGCCCGTATACCCCAGTTCGGCCAGCTGTATCACCCGTTCAATATACTTCCGCGGCACCTGCATCCTCTGGGCCTTCAAAATGGCATCAGCCAATGCCTGATTCCTGGTGGGATCGCAGGCCTGGCTGGCGGCTTCCCCATTGGTTCCGCCGGAACTATTTGAGCCCGGCCCTTCGTAATCTCTGGTCGTCTGAATGATTGCATTGAGATGCTTTTCCAGGATCCGGGATCCGGTGATCAGGGACGCCACCTTTTGTTCTTCGATAACTTTCCAGTTGACAAACTCCTCGATATCGGGATGGTCCAGATCCAGGGTCACCATTTTCGCCGCCCGGCGGGTGGTGCCTCCGGATTTGATAGAACCGGCAGCGCGATCCCCGATTTTCAGAAAACTCATTAAACCGGACGATCTGCCGCCACCACTCAACTGCTCCCCTTCACCCCGGATTTCAGAGAAGTTGGATCCTGTGCCGGAACCATATTTAAACAGACGGGCTTCCCGCACCCAGAGATCCATAATGCCGCCCTCATTCACCAGATCATCCCGAACGCTCTGAATAAAGCAGGCATGCGGCTGAGGATGGGAATAGGCATCCTCGGAACGGCGCACTTCACCACTCTCCGGATCAACATAGTAATGTCCCTGGGCAGGTCCGTCGAGTCCATACGCCCAGTGCAGTCCCGTATTAAACCACTGGGGACTGTTGGGAGCAGCCATCTGATGGGCCAGCATATAGGTCAACTCATCATAAAAAGCCCGGGCATCCTCCTCCGAATCGAAGTACCCGTGTTTCCAGCCCCAATACGTCCAGCACCCGGCCAATCGATGGAAGACTTGCCTGGCATCGGTCTCATGAGAATATGCCTCCTCTTCCGGCAGGGCGGCCAGTGCCTCGGTAGCCGGCTCCGAACGCTGCAACCAAGCCGGGACACCCTTTTCCTCCACCGGAACGGTTTGCGCCGGAACACCGGCCTTCCGGAAATATTTCTGGGCGAGGATATCACTGGCAACCTGGGACCAAAACTCAGGAACGGTAACTTGCTCCATCCGGAATACCACGGATCCATCCGGATTTTTTATCACTGACTGTCTGTCAACAAAGGTGGTTTCCGCTAAGGGATCTTTCCCCCGGGTGGTGAATTTTCGCTGTATTTGCATCTGCTCCGCCTCTATTTATCGTTGACAATTATCCATGAGCTCATTCCCCAGAAGAAATTTCTCCGGGACGATCAAGACTTGCAATAACATCCGCTCTGGAAAATTCCGGTGTTAATCTCAGGACGGCCCCGAAGGAAATTCTTCAAAGAAGGATTACCCGCTCCCCGGAGAACTTGCTCACTTTTTTACTATCGCTTGCCTTAATAGTAAAACACAAAACCACCTTCTGCAAGAGAAAAATCACAACATTTTATGTGTTTTTTTCTTGACACCATATATATAGTGTTACATACGCCCCCACATGACAAGAAATTTTTCGGGGATTGATTCCCGAATGCTGGCTGCTGGCTGGTTAATTTCACCTGCAAAGTACTGCAAAGAGTTATATGTAGTGTGAATTTTTTTCTCCTGCGGAGGGTTTATACAAGAATAGCACACTGATGAACTCAGAAACGGCAGATGACCACAGATGAAAATCCATGAAGAGTGAAATGGCAAAAGACAACAGGCAGTCGGCAATCCTGATAGACACAACTCCACTCCGACAAGTGCGGCCAAGTTCTCACAAGAAAGGACCGCCAAATAGTCGGAGCCGGTGAGCACGTCATTGCGCCCCTGCGAGAATGCGTTCGTGCCAAAACTCTCACCCTGTATCTCCTGTGCCGGGAAGCGTGGATTTTGAATATTGAGTATTGGGTGTTGGAGTTTTGATTCTTGAACTCTCGCTCTTGCTTTCTTGCACCCTCAGGTTCTATTTTCCATCAAAAAACCTGGGGAAGAATTTGTATGGACGCAGATATACCGAGTTATTTCCAGCAATTGCAATCAATCATTGTTGAACGAATGGAAGAAATTGACGGAGGGGGACGTTTCCGTGACGATCGCTGGAAGCACCGGGAAGGTGGCGGTGGTATTACCAGAGTGCTCAGTGACGGCGCCGTATTCGAGCGGGCCGGAGTGAATTTTTCTGAGGTGCACGGGGAGACGCTTCCCCCTTCCATACTGGAGCAGTTTCCCCGGGCGGAAGGCGAGCCCTTTACCGGCACCGGTATCTCGCTGGTCATCCACCCGCTCAATCCATATGTGCCCACCATTCACATGAATTACCGGTATTTCGAAGCGCAGACTTTCTGGTGGTTCGGAGGCGGCGTGGATCTCACCCCCTATTATCCGTTCGAGGAAGATGTCCGGGAGTTTCACCGGCAGCTCCGGGCGATCTGCGACCGCTGCGATCCGGACTATTATCCCCGCTTCAAGCAATGGTGTGACGAGTACTTTTACATTGAACACCGGGAGGAGCCCAGAGGTGTGGGGGGAATTTTCTTTGATTATCTCCAGGGCGACTTCGACCGGATTTATCGCTTCGTCAAGGACAACGGCGATAACTTTCTTTCGCTGTATGAACCGATAGTCTTGCGAAGAAAAGACCTGCGGTACTCGGATCGCGAGCGCACCTTTCAGCTCTATCGGCGGGGAAGATATGTGGAATTCAATCTGGTCTATGACCGGGGTACCAGATTCGGGCTGCAGACCAAAGGACGCATTGAATCCATTTTAATGTCACTGCCGCCTCTGGTCCGATGGGAATACGATTATCAGCCTGCACCCGGTAGCCCGGAAGCAGAATTGTATAAAAAATACCTGGTGCGGCGGGACTGGATTTCGGAGTAGAACACGGCCTTGCACGAACGCAAGTGGACAACAGTGATACTATCCCGGCGATTTCATTGGAGAGTCACCGGACCTGCCATCAGTGACTCCTGCTGAGATCAAGGACGGGGGGCCTCCGGCCGGACGACTGGTCATTGATCCCGATCCCGGAAACATCACTTGCACACTTCTATCGGTGTGGAACAAACACATGCGGCTACTGAACAGACTTCTGCGCTTCAATCTGTTCTCTGACGATCTGTGCGGTATCGTTGGCTATCACCAGCTCTTCGTTGGTTGGGATAACAAAGGTCCGGACCCCGGATCCCTCTGCGGTAATGTCGCCTTCCTCTCCAACCATCTGTTCGTTCTTTTTTCCATCGATCTGCAAACCCAGATACTCCAGCCCTTCGAGAGTATCGGCACGGACTCGAGGTGAATTTTCGCCGATGCCGCCGGTGAACACGACAGCGTCGACACCTCCCAATACTGCCGTATAGGAACCGATGTATTTTTTCAACCGGTACGTGAAAATGCCCAGGGCGATGCCGGCCCGTTCATTCCCCTCATCCACTGCCTCCATGATTTCACGCATATCACTGGAAACACCGGACACTCCCTGCAGCCCGCTGTGTTTGTTGAGCAGCGTGTTCATATCCCCGACAGTAAGTTCCTCTTTACTGAGCAGGTGAAGAACCAGGGCCGGATCAATATCTCCGGATCGGGTGCCCATCAGCAAACCTTCCACCGGGGTATATCCCATAGAAGTATCCACCGATGTGCCTCCGTTGACGGCAGAGACACTGCATCCATTTCCAAGATGGCAGGTGATAATCCTGGAATTCTCAACCGCCATATCCATCAATTCAACAGCACGCCTCGAAACATAATAATGGGAGGTCCCGTGAAATCCATATCTTCTGACCCCGTACCGCTTATAGAGGATATATGGCAATCCATACAAATACGCGTAATCAGGCATATTGGCATGAAATGCCGTGTCAAATACCGCCACCATGGGGACATCCTGTAATAACTGTCGGCAGGCATAGATCCCCTTCAGGTTGTTCGGATTATGCAGAGGCGCCAGATCGATGAGGTCCTCAATATGCTTGATCACATCATCGGTAATCAGCACGGAATCCTTGTATTTCTCGCCTCCGTGCACTACGCGATGGCCCACCGCATCTATCTCCTCCCGATCCTCCATCACACCATGATTTCGAGACACCAGGATCGCCAGGATATATTCGATGGCATTCTGATGATCGATGATCTCCCCGGCCATTTTCACACTATGGCCGTCCTGTCTGGTATGCGACAGCACTGCTCCTTTCATCCCGACACGATCCACCTGGCCTCTGGCCAGCACCCCCTGATCCTCCATATGAAACAGTTGATATTTCACCGAGGAACTGCCGCAGTTGAGTACGAGTACTTTCATGAGACCCTCATAGAATTATATGTTGTACTCCATAGATTTTAACACCGAACCCAAATTCGGGGGTTTCCCTAAGTACAGCGATACTTCGCTGTCCCAGAGGGACCCCAGTGGGCACTCGTATCGCTCAACTTAGAACCGAAGAAATGATACGTAGTATTTGCTGCAATCAAGGTGCAAGGTTTAAAAATACCTCTACCAGGGATTTGACAATCGGACGAATCCGATTATGAGTCAGCATAAATATTGTCTCCCTTAGAGTTTCGCCCTGTACAAAATACCTTCTACATCTCGAAGCCGCCGATCCGTCTGCCCTGTTCGTCATACCTGAAAAATCCGTGGCCGGTTTTTCTTCCCAGCCGACCCGCATGGACCAGTTTTTTGAGAATCGGACAGGGACGGTACTTCAGATCTCCTAATTCCCGGAACAGGGTTTCCATCCAGAACAGGAGTTCATCGAGGCCCATTCTGTCAGCCAGCGTCAGCGGACCTTCATCGAACCGGAATCCCTGTTTCATTGCCGTTTCCACCCCATCAGCACTGGCAACTCCTTCCATAATGACATACATCGCCTCATTAATCATCGGCAAAATCACGCGGGTCGTGACATATCCCGGATACTCGAACACTTCCACGGCGGTTTTGTCCAGCATCTCGGCGAATTGTTCCACGTAGTGGAAAGTGGCATCGGAAGTTTTCAGACCTCGTACAATCTCCACCAGGGGAATACGAGGGACGGGATTTAAAAAATGCATCCCGACCACCTGATCTTCACGTTTGGTGGCCGCGGCAATTTCCGTAATACTGAGGGTGGACGTATTGGTTACGAAGATGGTGTCAGGGGGGCAGATCTCATCCATGCGGGAAAACAGATTCTTTTTGTCCTCCAGCATTTCAGGGATGGCCTCGATGAGCAAATCGCATTCTTCAATTTTATGAATTTCGGTGGTGCCTTCAATTCTGGTGAGAATCGCCCGTTTGTCACTCTCTGTCAAACTCCATCGCGTGATCTGCTGATCCAATTTTTCCTGTAATTCCTCCAGCGCTTTTTCCAGGAGCTCATCGGTTTTTTCGATCAGAATCACATCCATGCCATGTTGAGAGATCGTCTGGGCCAGTCCCTGCCCCATCGTCCCGCCCCCGATAACGGCCACGACTTTGATAATCTCATCGGAATTTGTTCCCACCATCTCATTTTCATCCACCAACCGTTCGAGTTTTTCAGTCATGTTCTGCTCCGAAAGTTTCTCCATGTGATTGCTTCTTGCAGTGCAAAAAGGTAAAAAGTCATGAGGCAACTTCCAATGAAAATAGCATGCGGAACCTGTGGAAAGTCTTTGTTTTCTCGAGAATTATATCACTGTTTTTCTCATGTTTTACAATACCTGCCGGGTCATGTACTCACCGGAATCGCGCCCGAAAGGAAAGCTGGAATTTGTGGGGCGAATTCGTGGTTTTAACTCTTTGATTCCGTTTGTATATTTTGCGTCGAAAACCGGCGCCAGTAGCTCAACAGGCAGAGCAGTGGACTCTTAATCCATTGGTTGGGGGTTCGATTCCTCCCTGGCGCACACGTAAAATAAGCCCCGAAACACTGTGTTTCCAGTGTTTCGGGGCTTTTGGTTTTTTCGTTCTCTTCCTGATAATGACATCCTGAGACCGACGTCATTGTTTGAGTAGCACATCCATCAATCCGCCGCAGTCGCCAGAAAAATCACCTCTACCCGGCGATTCCTGGCCTGATTTTCGGGGATTCCACGGCCGTTCTCATCGACATTCGGCACCAGCGGTTTGGTCTCAGCCCGTCCGACTGCCCGCAGTTTATAGGGTTCCACACCATGCTGCCGGAAGAATCTGACCACGCTGGAGGCCCGCCCCGCACTCAATTCCCAGTTCGAGGGAAACCGGGAAGTGGATATCGGGCGATTATCAGTATGCCCTTCAACGGCAATTCTATAGGGCATTTCCTTGATCTGGTCTGCCAATTTTTCCAGAACAGAGGTAGCATCAGGGGACAGCCGGGCTGACCCGGACTCGTACAAAACGTTCCCCTTAAACCGCATGACCACGCCCACCGGTGAATAATTCACCTCTGCCTGATCCGTTAGGCCTTCTTCTTTAACAATTTGCTCCAGATTCGCATAAATTTCGGCGAGACTATAGCGTGCTTCCAGCTCTTTGTCTCGCCCGACCGATTCTTTCATCGAATTGGCCACCCGTTCAAACTTCAACGGATCGACGGTGGAAATCGCCACCAGAATCGCAAAAAATGCAAACAGCAGGGTAAACATATCCGCATAGGTAATGAGCCAACCATCTTCCCGGTCGTCGATTCCGTATTCGGATATATCTGTCGAGTCGGGTGATTTCTGGAAAGCCATCCTATCTGAATCCTTCTCCAGGGAGTTGTCGCAACTCAGGCTGTCGCCCGATGCATGTATTCGCCGCGTTCCTCCTGAAATTCTTTGCGGTCCGGGATTTGTCGTTCACCGGGTTTCAGGAATGAATTCAGGTAATCCTCTACCTTCGTGGGATGCCACTGTTCTGCGATCATGAGAATACTCTCTTTGACCATACGCATCATAATAGTTTGTTCTCGGGTGCGTCGTTGCAATTTCACGGCAAACGGTTTGAAAATGAGGTTTGCAAAGATCACACCGTAAAATGTGGTAATGAGTGCCACCGCCATACCAGGTCCTATTGCATCCATACCGGCGGCATTCATGTTCACCAGCAGAAGGATCAACCCGATGAGTGTCCCGATCATCCCGAAGGCGGGCGAAAATTTTCCCATGGTCTGAAAAATTTCCGCTTCCATAAATTCTCGTTCCTGTTTATACTGAATGCGTTCATCCAGGATTTCCGTGATTTCGTCCACTGAGTATCCGTCCACCAGCATCTGCACCGCATCCCGCAGAAACAGATTCGATATATTTGAAAGTTCCTGTTCCAGGAACAGCGTGCCTTTCTTCCGTGCGATGCGCACCAGTTGCAGAATCTGTCCCAGATAATCATGCAATTTTGCCGGTTCTTTTTTCAGGACGATAAATCCCACTCGCAAGACGTTAAACACATCATTGATGGGATAACTGACCAGGGTGGCAGCTGCTGTACCACCAAAGACGATCACTAACCCGGAGATATTAATAAAATAGGCGAAGGTGCCGGCTTCGTGAAAGATTGCACCCGATGTTAAGCCAACTCCCAGTAGTATTCCGATAATGGTTGCAATATTCATGATGCTTCGGTCTCTTTCAGGTTATTGGGGAAAGTAGGCTCCATGCTGATTCCCTAGTGTTCATGCTGCAGGTTATACACCTTCCCGGATTTCAATTCAGGATGAATCACCTGCACAACCGGCGAATACGTCGCCTCGGGATTATTCTCGACCACGACGGCGTTTTCACGAGTCGAAAGTCGCACAATACTGCCGGTCGGATAAGGATAGATCGACCCCTCAATCACCGCAACCACTGCTGGATCGAAATAGCTCCCGGCAAATCGTTTCAGGTATGCCAGCACCCCTGCATGAGGTAAACTCCGCCGATAGACCCGGTCCGACGTCATGGCGTCGAACACATCGAGGGCAGCGATAATCCGGCCGTACAGAGGAATATTGCTTCCCTGCAGTTTCCGGGGATATCCCGTGCCATTCCATCGCTCATGATGAGCCAGGCTTCCCATGGCGATTGACGGAGCAGTACGAAACCGGTTTATCAGTATCCGGTACCCATATTCAGGATGTTTTCTCATTTCTTCCGCCTCTGTGGAGTCCAGATAATCCGGTTTATTGAGAATCTCCTCGCCGATAAAAAGTTTGCCGACGTCGTGAAACAGGCCTGCCATGAGAATTGCACGAACCTGGGAAGGAGGGAATTGATAGTTTTTTCCAATGATGGCGCTGAGCACTCCAACATTGAGGGAATGTTCAAGCATATACCGATGCGTGCATTTTATGCTCAGCAGATCGGCGACGAGGTATTTTTGAGTATACAGATGTTGGAGAATCTCCTCGACCAGCTCCTCTATCTTTTGCGTCTCCTGCTGCGAGGGGATCCACCCTTGTTCTTCACGTATCCGTTGGAAAGTTTCACCTAATATTTCTATCGCATGTCGTTTTATCTTTGCCGGGATCACATCCTGATATTCTACCGGCTTATCTTCCTCAGTATGTATGTAGAGTCGCTTGAAACCAAAATTCGCCAGATAGTGTAAGACCGGTTGGGTCAGTTCGTCGCCTTTTTGTATAATGGCCATCCCGCTGTCATCATAAATCGTATGCCCGAGGTAGCTGCCCGGGCGGATGTTTTCAATTGGAAGATACGGCATAGGGATTCACTCTAATTACGATTTTACCGACTTAATCAAATCATCAATATTTCGTTGTCGGCTCCTGCTGTCTTCCATAGAGGCATTGGGATCAAATTGCCGATCAAGTTTATCCCCCACCTCCAAAGCCTCGCCCATTACCTGCAGCAAGGAATGCATTTCGTTTTCAATGGCATCCAGAATGCTGCTGGCGTGATGAATCTGCTGGGTCGTGATATCCTGAAATTGCAGGGAATCCATAATCAGAAATGTATCATTCTGGACGTTTTCTGCGTTCTGCCGGACTTTTTGCAGTTTAGAGCTCTCCTCTTCAGTTAAGTTTTCAGAACTCTCTAACAGATCCCCGACGATCGAGAGGGTTTCGATCTCCTTATCGGTGATGCCTTCCACCAAATCCAGCATGCGATTGGCCGCCTTCTCAGTTTCCCTGGTGACCTTATCGAGCTGTTGATTGGCTTTGGGCACGGAATTGGAGGACTCTTTGATCGGTTTTCGAATGGAATTGAAGCTCTGGATCATAGTGTCTACGGATTTCACCAATTTGACAATATCTTTCAGCACATTTGCCGGCAGTTGTTTTTTGTTCTCCAATTGCGACGCCATGGGGACCCTTTAGTTCAAAATCTCATTAATTTTTTCACGCATGACCTGAGGGGTAAACGGTTTGATGATATAACTGGCGGCTCCGGCTTCCAGAGCCGTCAAAACATCCTGCTCCACACTTCGGGCGGTTACCATCAGGATGGGAATTTCCGAATAATCCGTATTACTCTTGATCCGTTGAATAAAATCCAGGCCGTTCATTTCCGGCATATTCCAATCGGTTATGATAAAATCGATGGAGGAATCCGCCAGCTTGGTCAGGGCCGATAATCCGTTTTCCGCTTCTTCAAATTCAGAGTAACCAATACGTTTCAGGGTATTTTTCACAATACGCCGCATGGTAGGAGAATCTTCAACAATCAGGATTTTCATGTGCCCCCTCTCCGTTATCCATCTCCGATTATTATCGTGATGTGTCGTGCCTCAGACAGTTTGCCAGAAACTCTGTTGTGAAAGACGCACAAATTCCCACGCCCTCTCCAGATCAGATTGTAAATCATTCGAAAACTGTTCCCAGTCAATCGTTTCCAGGCCGGAAGTATGATTCATCAACACGTCTGTTGCCGGATGTTTTGGGATGACCTCCACATAGTTGTTCCCATGGGAATCCTGTTCAAGCCGATGTGCAAGCGCATTTGCCAGGCTGACAATGCCCACCAGCTGCTGGTAATGCGGGCTCCTGTCAGGTTCGATGTGAAACAGTACGGAGGCCACCAGCCGCCTGGGTAGTCGCCAGAGTCCGGCCAGCCAGCCACCGACATGTCCGTGATGGAATCCATAGTGATCTTCTTCATGGATCCACAACGGGGGAGTGGATTCCACCCCGGCATCCAGAAGGGACGAATACGTTTCGGTGTCGTATTCGAACATGACAATTTTCCCGATGTCATGGATTAAGCCGCCCACAAATTCCGCGCCCTCGAATTTCAGGTGCAATTTGTTCGCCAAGGATTTTGCTATCTGACCGGTCACCGCCGAATGCAGCCAGAATTGCCGGTAATCAAACGAGTGTGTGATGTTAAAATTTTTGAACGCCTGCAAGACCGTGAGGGACAGCACCAAATTCTTAATCTCCCTGATGCCGAGGATCACCAGGGCCAGCCGCAGTGAACTGATTTCCCGCGCCATTCCATAGAAGGATGAATTCACGACTTTCAACACCGCGGAAGAGAGCATCGGATCCATCTCAATTACCGATTCCAGCTGACGCATAGACGTTTCCGGATCATTGACCAATTCATTAATTCGAAATGCGATATCCGGCAGCGTGGGAATATTCTCAATATACCCTAATTCGGCATCGATCAGTTCTTTCTGTGCCCTGGTTAACACTGTGAGGTCCTCAAAGCTTTTCCACTACCAGAGATTCGGATCCAACAGGGAGTAATACCTGCTCCGAAGAAGCCTGTTTATGGCAATGATACAAACACAGACTGACGACCGCTTATTGGTCATCGGTCATGTCGAACTCACCACTCCCGTTGCCCCTGTCGAACAGACTGATGAGTTGGGTTTTGGAAAATCGCCATTGTCCGCCAATTTTCTTGGCTGGTATCTCCCCTTCATTCACCAGCTTATACATGGTGCGTTTCTTGATACCCAGAAAATTAGCAGCTGCCCGAATGTCTAAAATTTCCTTATCCATAGTATCTACCCACTTTTACTGTTGTAGTCTAATATCGACTAATTTCGAAGGATGTTTAGCCATTTTTGCCTCAAATTGCAGCCAGATTTCCATCGTCATCTCCTCTAGTTCTCCTGTCAGGTGCACGGGAATCAGCACCACATATATGCACCAAACTATGTACGTCAATGGAACGAATTACTCGTTTTCCGGGAGTGACTGGAGAAAACGTAAGATGCGTTGAGCGACTTTATCGATGACTACTTCATCTTGATAGAGGTTCTGTTCGATATTTCTTTTGACATCCTCCAGATCGACCCGAGTCATATTGCTGGTTTCGGGAGAAATGTGGGCGATGATATCTGTCGCCACATCTGAAGCCGAAATCGGGCCGTCTGCATTGATATGCTCAGTGAGAATCTCCACAATACTGTCCAGGACCTCCGGATTATCATAGAAACCGGATTCTACCCGGTCTCTGGCACGCTGGACGGCGTCTGCACGGACCTCCGGCAGGGCTTTAAGCTGCTCAACCGATTCCTCGATTAATTTCGCTGCCTGCTGGAGTTGTTTGGCTTCCTCCGAGATCTGGGTCCGATCACCGGATGATGCTTTCTTGGCCTGCTCCGATTTCCTGGCCTGACTGCTGTTATCGATATTATTATTCTGGTCGATTCGCTTGCGATCCAACGGGGAGCCCGGATATAAATCTCTGATCTTCATAGTTCCCTCACTCATGAGTTCATCTTGCCTGATCCACAAATCGAGGCTTCGGTCTATCTTGCCTGAAATAACCCTTGAGCATCATGTCGCCGCTCGCGATCTCCCTGAGTTCCTGCTGGAGATGCTCTTTCTGCGACAAAGCAATGCGTTTATTTTGTTCTTCATAATCAACAATTTGCTGCAGCAACCGGACCATCAGTTTGATCGCGTCATCCAATTCTGACGATTGGTGCTCATCCATTGTCCCCTGAAGGGAACCATTCTCCTCCTGAATAGAATGCACCTGTTTATCAATGGTATTAATCTGCTGCTGCACGGTCTCTTTCTGGCGGAAGATGGAAACCAACTCCTTCACATCCAGAGACTCCAGGGCGGTGCGTTCGGAGACCGACAGGTCGTAATATTTCTGGAATTGTAATACCTTTTCCTGATATAAATCAAGCACGGCTTCGGATTCATCCCAGCGGGTATTCGAATGAAACGGATTTTTCATAGCCATTATTATCCAGTCTGGGTTAATGCCCGGGCGGATTCCCGGTTTTTGACAATCGAGTCCCAGGCTCCCCGGAGATCCACCAGAATTCTTCGGGATTCCGCCAATGTCTGATGATTCCTTTCTATATCCGCCGCTTTGAGCCTATTCAGAATGTATACGTACAATGATTGCAGATTCTCAGCGATCTTTCCGCCTTTTTCAAAGTCCAACGCACCGATAAGTTCCAGGATGATATCCCGGCACCTGGAAATGGCCTGGACTTTTCCCTCATAATTTTGCTCTTCATAGGCATCTATGGCAATATCAATTTGTTTAATGGCGCCGTCATAGAGCATCACAATCAATTTGCCGGGACTGGCTGTCTGGATCTCTTGTTTCTTGTAGTGTGCTACTTGCTGATACATTACACTCCTCCGTCAGAAATTACAGGAATTGACTCAAACCCCCTAATTGACTGTTCAACCAGTTGCTTTCAGCCTGCATCCTGCTGATGGCCATTTCCATGGAAACAAACTGGTTGAAAAGATATTGCCGTTTTAATTCAACCTGGCCCTCTTTCTTTTCTATCTGGGTATCAAATTCGCTGACTCTATCCTGCAGTGAATCGATCTTACTGCTGACATACCCGTCATAAGGATCAATCAGCCCGTCCAGTTTCTGATACATGGATTCGGCCACCCCGAAAGATACGGTCACATTTCCAACCGTTCCTGTTGAGGTACCAGTGTAATTTATACGCAGGCCCTCTGCGGTGGTGCCTTCATCCGCCTTCAGACTCTGTCCGCTGCCGGTGGCCGCTTCCCCGTTGATGGTCCCGGCAACATCCTGGCCGCTGTATGTCCCATCGGTAATGCCAAATTCCGGGTCGGCCGTTACCGAAAAACTATTATTCCCATATCGATCGTAGGTCAATACCAGCTCATCATTTTCGGATTTAGACGCCGTCATCGCCATTTTGTATCGTCCGGTGGTGGTTTCGTCCATGGTGCCGAAGCTCAACGATCCGCTCCCGTTATACGTCAGGCCCATGGAGAGATCACTCTCGCCTGCCCGGTCGTCCTTCACCTGGATTTCCCCATCCGAAGTGACTGTGGCAGTCACATTGTCGCCGAATGCATTTTCTATTGCCGTTAACAGGTCGCCTACGGTATCCGTGGTTTTATCGTTAATGGTGTAGTCAACGGAGACAGAATTGCCGTTCCGGCCAGTTCCGGAAATGGTGATGGTATCCCCATTGCTCACATCACCCGCATCCACATTGTCCCAGGTGGTGCCGGCGGAGATAGCATCACCGGTAGAGGCGTCCGTATGGGTGGTGGATTCCGTGAGGGTTTGCGTATAACTGGTATCGAACTCGGAATTGAGTGCGGAGACAATCGAATCAATATCTGTCCCGGCATCAAAGGTTAACGCAGCGGTAGCACCGTCGGTGGTCACCGAGATGGACTGCTGACTGCTCAATCCGCCGCTCAAGTCAGCGGTCCCGGTGACAGAAGCCTGGGTAGCCACCTGGGTAATATCTACTTCATAGGTGCCGGGTTCTGTCTCGCTGGTATGGCGCACATATTCCAGATAGGCCGAATCGGTGGTGCCCAATCCGGAAAATACTTTCTGAACCGCTTCGGGATTCGCCTCCAGGGCAGCAGTGAATTCGGTTTCATTTAGACTGAGCATACCCGTTTGATCAATATGAATACCAATACCAGCCAGGGAACTATATTCTTCCAGATTTTCCATCTGCTGGAGTACCACCGAACGCACATCGGACTGCACCGAACGCAGGGTTCCGTCACCAAACAGAATGCCGCCCGTTCC
The DNA here is from genome assembly GCA_964413425.1 of uncultured bacterium. Lineage (GTDB taxonomy): Bacteria > Fidelibacterota > JAANXI01 > JAANXI01 > JAANXI01 > DATFLS01. Next base: position 43,588 of record CAYPST010000015.1, on the reverse strand, counting down.
TTCTTCCTCGGTATAGGAAAACTGCTTATTAATTGTGCCTGTGATAGTATTATAGGCATCGATAAATCCCTGGACAGATTCCTGAATCCCTTCATTATCGCGATCGATATCCAGGGTCACAGTGGTGGAAGGATCCGCGCTGTACAAATCCAGGGTGACGCCCTCAATAACATCATCGATCGTGTTGGATGATCGGCTCATGGTGACCCCATCCACAGTAAAGGACGCATCCTGCCCCTCCCGAATCTGCATGGAATATCCTTCGGTCGAGGCCGACAGGGTACCGAAGTCCAGGGTTCCGCCCCCTTCATTATTGGTGGTGATGGACACATCCATACTGCTTTCGCCAGCCTGCAGGTCTTTTACCACCAGAGTCCCTTCAGTAAAGCCGTCCGTGCCATCACTGATATAGGCATCCACAGCAGAAGCGCCGCCAAAGGCGGTTTCGATTTCGGTCAGAAGATCGCCAACCGTATCCGTATTTTTATCACTGATGGTAAAGGTCGACGACACACTGTTACCGTTATGGTCAGTCCCGGAGATGGTGATAGTATCTCCGTTGGTGACATTATTGGCGCCGCCTCCGGTATCTATCATGCCGAAGGTGGTGGCACTGGTGATAGCCGATCCTGTTAAATCGGTATTGGCCACATCACTGGCATGGACTTCCTCTACATCGGAAAACCCGTTTTCGATGAATCCCAGGGTCTGGAGGACGTTATTGGAATCCACAAAATCAGTAGACCCGGAGACATCAATCCGATAGACCGTGTCGCCGTCGTCATTGGTCTCCGAAACCACCGAGGCAGAGATCCCCGCGGCTGCGTCAATTTTATTGGCAATATCCACCAGGGAATCCGAGGACAGATCGATGGAAATGTTCTCCCCACCGATGGTGACCGTTCCACTCTGGGGGTTGCTCAGCCCCAGCGCGCTTGCGATAGTACTGTTGGTATCTGTGAAGGAGCCGGATTTTGCTCCATCACTGGTTTTATAGGCCAGGGTGGTGGTGGAGTCGACCAATCCCAGATCCTGCAAGACGGTGCCGGAACTGGCCTCCAACAGTGTCATTCCGTCGGCGCCGGTATCCTCGCTGGTGAGAACCAGCCGGTAATTGTTCCCGGAGGTCTCGATAATAGACGCGGTGACTCCGGAGGGGTCATCGCCCCCATTCGCGTTATTAATAGCATCCCGTACATTCACCAGGGAATCCGACGATGAAATAGACACCTCCTGGCCATTAATAAGAAACTGCCCGGAGATCCCCAGCCCGGAACCGGTATCGGAAAAACTCTGCGAGGAGACCTTTTGTCTGGTCGCCCGCTGATTGACCACGATATCATACGTGCCGGCTGAGGCGGTGTCATCGGTGGTGACTCCCAGGATATCAGCAGCGTCCACACTGGTGGAAGAAGTTAACGTGGTAGAGAACATATCAAACGCATCCGCTCCCCGCAAAGTCTCCGCAGCAGACTCCAGACCGGATAACTGGGAATTGATGGTCTGCCAGACTTCAATTTTGGCCTGATGCTCCTGCTGCCGCTGCTCCAGCTTGAGGATCGGCTGCCGTTCGATTTCCATCAGCTGTTCGAGAATATTCCCCCAATCAAATCCCGATGATACTCCGCTGATATAACTCATACTATTCCTCCTATCCTGACTTATCAACAATAGCGCCGATGGCTTCTTTGATATTACCCAATGTATTCAATAACTCTTCCGGAGGAACCGTCCTCACCACCTCGCCCGTTCCCACATCTTTAATGACTACCATTAACTGGCCGGTCTGTTTATGAATCTGGAAGAACAGGCTATCATAGAGATTGAACTTCTCCGATTCGATAGTTGCATCTGTCTCATTTTCCGGAGCAGATTCTGCCGCCGGTTGGAGACTTTCAACGACCGGCACCTCTTTCTCAGGTTTATTCGGCTTTAAACTGGCTTTTACTTCCGATCCCTGAGGTTCATTCTCATCCCGTTTCATCAGGGACTGCTTGTAGGCAATATTTTGAGTCACGCTCTGTATTTTTGTCGTGGTCATTGTTCTCACCTCAAGTGGGAACAAAGGGGGAAGTTATTAGCCTTCCCCCTAGTTCCCTGTTCAGTTCATAAAGCTATTCATTCAGCTTTATATCCGCTTGAGAGTTCGTTCTGATTACCCAAGCAAGGTCAATGCGGCCTGCGGCATCGCATTGGCCTGGGCCAGCATGGCCGTACCAGCCTGTCTCAGGATCTGGTTCTTGGTGAAGTTGGTCATTTCCGCGGCGATATCGGCATCGCGTATCACCGATTCGGATGCGCTGATGTTCTCGATGGTGGTCGACAGGTTATTGGCCGTGTACGACAGACGATTCTGGTTCGCACCAATGCTGGCACGAATATCACTGACATCAGCAATGGCTTCATCGACGACATCCATTGAAAGTTGAGCTGATGCGACGGAATTCAGGTTAACCGCATGGAGTCCTGTACCTCCACCACCTGCAGTAGTCCCGAGTGCTCCGGCTGTGGCCGCGCTTATGGTGAAACTCAGGCGGTTTATGCCTGTATTAGATGCGCCAACCTGAATATCCACACCGGATGCTCCGCCGGCACCAGTAGTAGCATAGCTCCCATCAATCAAATAGATACCACTGTATTCAGTGGATTTCGCCGTCCGGTTGATCTCATCGACCAGTTCCTGGGCTTCATCATCCAATGCTTCCGCATCCACGGTGTTATCAGATGCCGCCTGGGTGGCCAGCTCTTTCAACCGGGTTAACATTCCATGAATCTGATCCAATCCACCCTCGGCCACCTGCAGCATGGCATTGCCCTGAGCGACGTTATTCTCAGCAGCGCTATAGGCGGACAGGTCACCGCGGAACTGCTGGCTGATGGCCAGACCGGCGGCATCATCGGCGGCCCGGTTAATCCGTAACCCGGATGAGAGCCGTTCCAGTGAAACTTCCAGCCGGTTCTGGGTATTGGCTAAGTTCCGCTGCGCGTTGATTGCAGCAATGTTATTGACGATTCGAAGTGCCATGTGAATCCTCCTTGATGTTGTTGTTTTACGCTTCCTTGCTTCCTAATGTCGGCCAACATTATTTTCACTACTACTATCGACGCAACCACTGAAAACTTTAACAGGATCCTATTATGGCATGATTTTTGAGCAATATGTGCAGTTCATTGCAGAGAAAGGGGGAGTCTTTGCTAAAGAAACCATTAGCGGGTATACATGACAGTGCTCCCGGTATCCTGTTCGTACTCCAGGAAGTCTATCCAAGGCCCATGAGGTTTCTCTCAGGGAAGAGGTGCGAGATGGACCCGCATAATTGAGAAGGCCGGAACAAACCGGTTTGTCCGCTGGTGCATCAGAAATAATAACACAAAACGAGCAATACACTGCCTATTTACGCGGTATCATACACCGCCATTAATTCCTCGCACTGGGCCAGCCCTGCTGTATCATCCAGATTCTGGAAGATTTGTTTCATATGTCGGATCATCGATTTTGACTGATATTCGTTATCCAAAGCGATGGCATAATTCTGTAATGCTTCATCATAGCGTTCATTGCGAAAAAACAAATCGCCAATGCACTCCAGAAATTCTCCGTTCCCGGTCATGGTGAAACAGACCTCCCAGGCCATTTGCGCGGGAAGATCCCGTCCCTCAGAAACAAAATATTCTGCCAGGGACTGATATATCTCTGCAAAATCTTCCCATGAATGCAAGACCCTGTCAGAGGAAATGTCATGCCGCTTGCATAGAGTTTCTGCTATATTCAGCAAATGGGTGAGCTTGTTCTGCTTTACCATATTAATTGATAAAGGGAGCAAAATGATTTCCGGTATTTCCTCAAAACTTTCATAATATCGCATCGCATTTTCAATGGCGGCAACGAGCAGTTGGTTTTGTGCCTGTCTATACAAGAAGGGAATAGCATTGATATAAAACTCCTGATCATCGACCTGTAAAGCAATGCCCTGCTTTACCAGCCGAAGTGCCTCCCCGGTCCGACCCTGCCGGATCAAAAGCATGGCCTGTTTTGCAACATCAAATCCTTCCGGCAGACCATTTCCGGAAAATGCGGCAATCATTTCGGAAGCCGTCTCCAGCAAATCCTGGTGCAATAAAATATTGATGATCTCGGAGAATAGGTAATAATTCCCTTCTTTCAGGATGACCGTCTCAACGAAATGAAAGAACCACTCTTTAGAGAGATTATTTGCTCTATACTGATCAATCAGCGGATAAAGAAACTCGGACTCGTGCGGCAGTGCCCGAATCAGTTTCGTTGCATACTCCAAAAACCTCTCCATTAGATCCATGGAGAACAGGTTATGCAATAAATTCAACCCCACCCGGGTATCCGAATAGATTTCCGTCTCGTATTCTTCCCATGCTTCCTCTAATTTCGAGATGTCCCGTTTTCCGATCAAAGCAGTTAAATATCCTGACAGGATATCGCTTCTATATTGCTGGTCCATATGATAGATAAATCTGAGTCCGGCTTTTATTTCATTGCTCATCCAATTATCATACCTGGCCAGGAACGCTCGGGAATGCGTTTCAACCAGGGCCAAATCTTTCAGATGAATGCCAACGATGGCCAGGCCAAAGTGGATATCAAGGTCATCAGGGAGTACTTCCAACCCTTTCAGGAACCATTCTTTTGCCTGTTCATACTGTTCCAGCCGGAGATATCCGGCACCAATATTAAAGTACACCTTCAAATAGAGTTCATTTTTTGATTCTTCCGGGATAATTTCCAACATTTTTTTCCCATACTCTATTCCCTCATCATATTTATTAAAAGAACCGTATAAATTCGCCAGATAAAAATAGGCCTCCCAGTCTGCTGGATTTCCTTTTATACGTTCCTGTAATAAGGTGTTGGTCCTTTCGAATTTTTTCTTCATCTTTGCCTTGGATAAGTCGTATCCATAATGCTTTATAACTAAATCCGAATCTATGGCTTCCCCCGGGACCACCGGTTGATTATGAACTTCTCCTTCGAAATATACTCCTGCATTATTCCGAAACAGCTTCGTAACCTTCCAGACCAGTTTCAGCTTTTCGTCTGTCCGTCGATAATCCTTCATAGTAACCAAAACCGCATTGACATTATCAGGAAGTTCTCGAAGAGTTTGTTTCAACTTTGTTTTTGAAATGCGCTCGGATTCCAGCCGTTCATCGGCATCGATTGTGAAGAACCAATCGCCTGTGGCGTACGAAATGCTCTGGTTCCTGTGTTTACTGAAATTATTCTCCCAGGGATGGTGATAAACTTTTGCCCCGTAGGACTCGGCGATTTCGACGGTGCGATCAGTGGAACCGGTATCTACGACTATGATCTCATCTGCTACATCCTTAATACTCTCAAGACAGGAGGGGAGCATTTCCTCTTCATCTTTTACCATTAAGCACGCTGATAATTTTAATTCTGTTTCTTCCATTTCAATTATTCTTTCTTGCTATCCCTATATGTGATTTCTGCTATTATGAAACTCTGACTGCAACTAATATTCCAAATGTAAAAATCCGGCATACACCAAAATTATCGACGAAAATGGGAGAAAAAATTTCCTGTCAACGGAAATATTTGCCAGAAAAATGTTATAGATGTCTCGGATACTATGCTCGATACATCAAACCTTTTTTATTTCCGGGATTTCTATTCAAAGTGCTTCCTTGAATATCTAATTGGTTCAATATTTGTATCTTTCAAAATATGTTACGTTTTAATCGCCTACATGTATATCTCTCTTATCTGATTAAAATCTGAAAAACTCGAGAACAGGAGCGCACAATGAGAAATGGTAAGGTCTTCGGAATCGGATTTCATAAAACAGCCACCACCTCGCTGGGACGTGCGCTTGAAATTCTGGGGTATCGTGTTTGCGGTCCTGTCCATACACGGAATTCACAGATACAAAAAGAGGTGTATGATATCGCCTTTAATCTGACGCCATATTATGATGCCTTCCAGGATAATCCATGGCCCATTATCTATAAAGAATTAAATATCGCTTATCCTGGAAGTAAATTTATTCTGACCGTACGTCCCCCGGATAAATGGATTAAAAGTGTTGTTAATCACTTCGGTACTAAAGATACTCCGATGAGAAAGTGGATATACGGCGTCGGGCATCCCGTCGGAAACGAAGAGATATATCTCAACCGGTATCAAAACCATATAAGAGAAGTAAAAAGATATTTCAAATATAGATCGGAAGATTTATTAGTACTTAATATAACAGAGGGTGACGGCTGGCAGAAACTCTGTCCATTTCTCGGGAAACAAATCCCAGGGCTTGAATTTCCTCATGCTAATAAAGGCGCCTATACTCCCTCAATACAGGAGATTTGAAATGTCAAATTACTCCCGGTGGACCAGTTTCAACCCGGACTCATCAGGATTTATCGTTTATTAAGTCTGTATATTATCTAGTCGTTCAGTGATCTGCTTTGTCTTTTTTCTCCTTGACAATCTCAACAAGCCAATTCGTTCGATTACCAGAGAAATATTCTTTCTCTTCCGTAATTTTCAATCCATATTTTTCAAAGAGGCTCCTGTAGTCATGCCTGAATATGTGATCTGCCGTCTGACCAGAATCTCCCGTATAAGTGGAGATATACAAAAATTTCCTGGTTACTCTGACGGCTTCCCGGATAAGATGATCTATGTCGGAGTCAGGAACATGTAATAATACCGAAAACAGTATGGTCAGTTCAAAAGAATTATCCTGATAGGGTAAGGTATGTCCGTCCCAGTAATCCGGTTTTATTCCGGTGCGTTTTTCACACTCCTCCCGCATGGATTCTACAAAATCACACATCACAAAATTTTCCATTTTCTCACCGAGATGCTCGTATAATCTCCCATAGCCCGCCCCAATCTCCAGAACAGGTTTCGCCCTCAAATCATATTTATCTATCAGACTGTCCAGGAAGGGTATTTCCTGATCCGAATTATACCACTTTTTATTCACCCGGTAATTTTGACCTCGAGTTTCCCAATACCTCCGGGGTTCGTAATTCCGATCCGGTTTTTTCAGCTGATATCCAAAATATTTGGCGGTCGGGCATGATTGTGCTGTAATGGTTGAGATATATTCAAAATTTTCATATCGGGAAGGACTATTGTAATTCTTTAACTCCGGGATATTCTCGGGGGGGACCACTCCGAGCTCATCACATATGTTTTTCATCACGGTATCAGGATGCTGAGTTATATATTCATACTTCAATATTTTTAATTGATCCCGATATTTCCATAGAATCCTGGCATAAAATTCCCAGATCTTCGCCTGTCTTTCAATCGGATTCGTGGTACCGAAATTAAATGGTCTCCACCTGGGATGCATATTTTCATCAGAAACCATCGCTTCCGGAATATTTTGATTCCTATTCCAGCTTGCAACGGTGTAGGCCGGATCTCTGATAATTGCAATTGTATTGAAACCATACTGCAATATTTTCTCAATTTGATTCAAATATGGAATATTGACTTTGGAGCCCACAATTACATTTTCATCGAGTGGTTTGGTTATTGGTCTATGCTCAATTTTTGTGTTGCCATTTTGTGTATCTGTGGTCAGACTCCCCTCATTATTGTATTTATTAGGTATTGGCTGCTCCAGTAAAAGTCTGTTTCTGATTTCTTCGAAATCCTGTGGAAGTGTATTCACATTATAGAGAATCTCGTTCAGACATACCACATTGTCAGCAGCATTCAGTAGACTGGCTACCAGACTGGTGCCGCTACGCGGAATCCCGGTGATAATAAGATTTCGATTCTTTTGAATGTTGCGTTGAGGTGATTGAAATCGATTATTATTTGATCCTCCTGGCTGTGCCTTTTTTTCTGAGGCGATTTTCGAAGTACTACTGGTATTTTCTATTAATTGGTCTATTTGTTTTAGTTGAGATTCCAGAGAATATCTCTCTTTTATAAATTGCCGATAATTTTCCGATTCATATTTATCCGAGGTGATCATCTCCACCAGTTCATCCAGATTATTGAATACATATTCACTTTTGAATATTTCTTTTGCTCCGGGGAAATTGTGAATAACCGGCTTTATTCCTGACGCCATTGCTTCGGCAATCCCATATCCGAAACTTTCGTGTATACTGGTCGACAGGAGATAATTTTTCTTCTCCAGCCAGAGGGATATGTCGTCTACCCATCCATACAGATGCACATTATTTTGCAAACTCAGCTCCTCCACCAGATACTCCATGTAGAGTTGATACTCCAATTGCTGATAATATCCGGCGATATGGAGCTGGTAATTATCATTTATCCGAACCAGTTTATCAATTGCCTGAATGAGAAACGACGGGTTTTTTCTGTGGTTTATATAGCCAATGTAGGCAATGTCAAACCCTTTTTTCCTTTTTGTGAAGTGGTAATTTGTTAAATCAACTCCATTAGGTATCACAACTATGTTTACACGTTGTTCGATATTCGGCACTGTTTCCATTATAATATCTTTTATCGGATCTGACACCAGGATTAGATGATCAACAAACTCCCATCGTACCTGCTGTGGAATCCCGGTGAACGACTCATACCGGTGTAATCGACATATCACGTGGGATGTTTTTCGTAATTGCTGGCTTGCGTTCAGCACAATCTGATCACACCACTCGAACCAGATAATATCCGCCCAATCCATCAGGCGCTGTATCTGCTGTAAATCCACCTGGTTCGTAAAGTGCAACCACTTCACATCATATTTTTCAGAATCAGCAAGTTGTTCTTCTATGGGAAGAAGAAATTTCGTATCGGGTCCACAAATAAACGCAATATTAATCGTATCCGTCGAATCCCTCATATCGACGGAATCGTAACCTATGATAGAAGCAAAATTTTCGATAATATCCTGATGGGTGGGATTCAGGTTATAGGCCTTTTCTATATATTTCTGAGAACGTTCGGTATCCCCTTGTTGGTGGTGGATTACTGCCAGATTATTTAATGCCAGTTCGTTTTCAGGATCCTCCTTTAATATGGTGGAGAAAATATCGCTTGCCTCGTCTATTTGCCCTTTTGCGAACAGATCTTCAGCGTGTTTTATCTTTTGGTCATACCCGTTTCCCTCTCTATTGTCATCAATATCTCTGTTCCCAAAAATGATTTTCTCATATTCACTTTTTAGTTCGTCGTCGGTAATATGGGCAGAATTTTCAGTATAAAATTCCTGCGCTTTCCGGGTATTATTGCGTAATACATAACAATCCAGCAGTGTCAGAATAGCATTTTCATTGTCAGGTCTTATTTCTACCGCTTTACTCAGTACTTCAATGGCGGAATCAATCTCGTTGAGTTCTAAATAGGTAACCCCCGCATCATTCAACGCCTCCACATTCTCCGGATCTTGTTCGATTACCGATTCAAAAATCTCCAACGCTTCTGCATACTTTCCCTGTTGATATAATTGTTCACCCTGAATAATCTGCCGTTTGTAAGGATTGCCGCTCATAGAATACATACCGTCAGTATATGGTTGGAATTGTCAATGTTTTCATACGTATCGCTGACATAGAGTAACTGGCTTCTAGTGTCAAACAAAAGTGATTCCATACGGTTAATGTATGTGATGAATTCTCAGGCAGAGGGCTATGGAGTGTCTGAATATTATCATTTTTACGCCTTACACTCTGCACCCCATGCCGTACTATACCGTATACCATCTATCCCGGAGTTTACAGGAAATTCGCCAGGCTCAGCTTGCCGATATCCCGGGCATTCAGGAGGGCTCCCTGAAAAGCGTTACGGGCACTTTCCATATCGGTGACGGTTTCGAAAATGTCCACTTCTTCCACAATCCCTAATTGTTCGGTTTTGCCGATTTTCAGGAGTTGATTGGAATTTTCCGACAGATCAAGTGAATTGATCCGGGCGCCGACCTCGGCAATGTTCTGCCGTAATGCCAGAAAATTGGTGTCCAGCTCATCCAGGATTTGGGTCTTTACGGTTTGCGAATCATTTGCTTCCAAAGCGGTCACGAAGTCGTCCAGAGTATCGAAAATATTCCGCCCCGGTCCTGATTGAAAGACATCGCTTCCTATGAGATTCAATTTCACGGTTACATCGTTGTCGATATTGACATGGATTTCGCCGTTGTCGCCGTTGTAGGTGCCGTTTGGCAGGAAGGCGGATGTACCCGTCTCATGCCCGGCGAAGATGGACCGCGTGCCTGCCCTGGAGTTGGCGATATTGAGCACATGATCCCGCAGAACCCTGACCTCCTTGGCAGCAATGGCTCTGGCTTCGTCATCATAGGATTCACTTGACAGGGATACCGCCAGTTCTTTCAGCCGGACAATAATATCCTTGGCCTGGTCCAGGGCGGATTCCGTTTCGTTGATCCAGAGTTTGGCAAACATATTGTTGCGCTGGAACTGGTCGATCCGGCTGATATTATTATATAATTGCTGCGCCCGCATGGCGCCTAACGGGTCATCCGAAGGACGATTGATCCGTTTTCCGGAGGATATTTTTTCCTGCTGGTCCATCACCCGCTGGGACGTTTGCTGCATGCTGCGTTTGACGGTGCGATATAATATGGAATCGGTTATTCGCATACCATTTCCCTCTATACTTCAGGATCAGTTGCAGATTCTTTCGATGAGATGACCTCCGGCGATTCCGGTGTGTTCTGAAATGACAGAGGAAGTCCCCGCAAGTCTTCTGCGGGTTTCATCCCGGCACTTTGATTCTCGGCCTGGATCTCTTCATAGAGTTCTTTGCGATAAATGGGCACACTTCTGGGGGCGTCAATGCCAACTTTGATGATATCACCATCCACCTGCAGTATCTGCACGGTGATCTCATCATCAATGACGATCGATTCTCCTGGCATCCGGGATAAGACTAGCATTGGCTTGCCTCTTCTGCTTCGGGATTCCAGGAGAAACGGATCGGCAGAGATTCATCCCCCAGGATAATCTGAGTGGCTTTCCGTTTGGCGGCATTGATGATGATGGGGCTCCGGAGATTGACAGTCGGCGGCTGGTTTTTTCTGGGAGTTGCCACACACATGACTGCCACCGACTCAGCCGAGTCAATTTCTAATAACTCCACGATATGATCCGGCACCACCGGTTCATACTCCTGCCTGATAAGAAACGGATCGATCAGGGGAAGCAGTGCGCCATCCTCATCCTCGAGAAGCAACCACTTGATCGGGTCATACTCCGGGGATGCAAACCAGACCCCGATTCGCGCCGTCTCAAATCCCGGCAGCCCCCGGGGCAGTGAAATTCTATTTTCCTCGGAATATTCGATATTTCCCAGCGGGGTGTCTACTGTAAATTTCATAGATCCTATCTCACCATATTAATCAGGGTTGCAAACATCTCATCACCCGTGGACACCAATTTTGCCGCGGCTTTGTAAGCATTCTGGAACTTCAGAATGTCCGCCATCTCCTCATCCAGTGAAACTCCGACAATGGATTCCCGGTAATTATCCAGTTGATCTACCAGGAGCTGGTGATTTTTTTGGTTGTTTTTGGTCTCTGCCGTATCAAATCCTACCTCCGCATAAAGCTTGTTATACACCCCTTCGAACGTGGTGGTATTTTTTTCCATCACCCGGACATGCTGCAGTTCGGCAATCTTGAGCGCAGTGGTATTATCTCCCGGACCGTTGGAGACATGAGTTCCGGACATCCAATCATGGGTGCCGCCTGCCGCAGCAACCTTCTTCAAATCGTCAGCAATGTTATCACTGAGCTGAATGTTCTCTGCCCGGATTTTCCCGGGCTCAAAGAAGTAAGATCCAAGATCCCCGTAGAGGTCAAACCCCAGTTCATGGTAGTTATTCACCTGGGTGACTATCTCCCTGGCAAGTTCATCCAGCTTCTCCTGATATGGAGTAAGCATTTGTTCATGGACGGCATAGAGCGCTCCTATTTCTCCACTATCTATGGTCAGATTTTTATTATGAACAGAAATCTCCGTATTTTTTCGGTCGTTTTCCGAAACAGTATTGGTTGAGAGCTCAAAGACGTTATCTTTATTTAATAAGGTCATTCCATCATAGATAATTTCTACCCGGCCATGCGAGCGCTCCTGCACATGGATATCCATATACCCGGATAAATCCCGCAGAAGTTGGTTCCGCTGATCCCGCAAGTCGTTCGCCATAATACCGGTATATTCCAGGTTCGCGATTTTATCGTTGAGCTTATGTATTTTATGCAGGAATTCATTTACTTCCCGGACTTTCCCGGCGATTTCTCCATTGATGTTTTCGTGAATCTCATTGAGGCCCTGATTGAGATCATGAAATTTGGCTGTCAGGGATCGGGTGCGTTGCTCGAGTTGGGTGCGAAATTCTATGCTGGAAGGATCGGTACTTAAGTCTTCCCAGGCATTGAAAAAATCCGTCATTTTTGCATTTAAATCAGACTCACCCACCCCGGTAAACAAGGCTTCGATCTGTTCCATAATCCGGGTTCGGGATTTCCAGTGTCCCAGACGGGTACTTTCCTGGTAGATCCGTTGATCGGCAAACTTGGTCTGCCGCTGCCGGATCTGGTCGATATTCACCCCTTCACCAAAAACATGGAATAACTCTTGTACCCCGGATCGGGTCGACAGCTGTGCTTCCTGCTTCCGGTAACCTTCCGTATTGAGATTCGCCACATTGTGACTGGCAACATTCACACTGGACTGACTCGCAAAAATGGCGGATTTTGCAATATTTAAGAGATTTCTGATCCCGCTCATAAATATATACCTGTACTAGATAGATCCATCAACCAGATGAGACGTTTCCATGGAACGAGATTCCCCGTTCGCACCGTAAGTTTGAGCCAATTTTTCGGACTGTCTGTAGATGTTCAGGTTGGCATTCACCAGCTCATAGGATCGTTTCAGTAACATCTGGTTGGTATGATTCGTAGTTGTCACGTCCCTCACCAGTTGGGCTAACTCTTGCTGGATTTCGATCAGCGGCGTTCTCTTTTCCTGTTTTACCGCCTTAATAATATCGGTCAGAGTGAGGTTCTCTTTACCATCCAGGGAGCCCAGCCCGATGTTCTCCAATTCTGTTCGAATACTCGCTAAAAACTCGGCTCGCCGCTCTTCCAACTGATGAATCTCTTCCAGCTGTTTTTCTTTTTTTCCAACGATATCGCTGAGATCTCCTATTGACCACTGGACCAATGCCTCTCTCTCCTCCTGGAGCAATTCATACAGTCCCTGGTAGGCGTTTGCTTCGTCCCGGAGATGTCCGACTAATTCGCCTGCAATATTGTTATTCATCCTTCGTATCCCCTTCAGTAGTTACTTCTGTATGGTTTTATGCAATTGATTCCCTTGAGCCGCCGGAGTATCGATAAGGGTTCTCCCGTGATGCGTGCCTGTGAGTTCGTGGCGTATATTCGAATCCGCTTCTTTCTCCCCGAATAAGTCGGAGTATTTCTGCCGGAGCTGCTCCTCGAGTATTTCTGCCAGCCCGATGCCCCCTGATCGGGCCAGTTGATCGGCAAAGGCTTCCATAAACATACCCTGATACATCTGTGCCTGATGGCTGCTTCCGAATAATCCCCCGGAGGTGAGCGATTTATTCATTTCCTTGAGCATCTGCTGGAGGAAGACCTGTTCCATCATCCTGGCGAAACCAGCCGGCCCTTCGGCTTGGATTTGCTTCCGGATCTGGTTTCCGGCGTGAGGGGCTGAGTGTTGCCTCTGTATGTGAGAGAGCGTTTCCATCTGCATCCTCTTACATAATGACCAATTCAGCGTGCAGGGCGCCGGCTTTTTCCAGCGCCTGAAAAATTGAGATCAGATCCCGGGGACGTACTCCCAGTGCATTCAGTGCGTTGGCCACTTCTCCGACCGTTACGCTTTCCTGAAGTACCTCCATTGAGTTGACTTCTTCTTCCACCTGCATTTGCGCATCCGGAACGACAGCAGTTTGCCCCTGCTGACTGAATGCAGGTGGTTGCGAAATAATCGGTGTCTGTTGAATCTGCACGGTGAGATTGCCGTGAGAGATAGCGGCAGCACTGATACGTACGTCGGTCCCCACCACAATAGTGCCTGTCCGTTCATTAATAACAACTCGCGCCGGGACGTCCACATCCACTTCGATTTGTTCCAACTCCGCAAGGAATGAGACCGGATTGTCCAGCGGAGCTTGATCAGGAATGGTAATCGCTACGGTCGACCGATCCACCGGTTGGGAGAGATTTTGATTAAAATGCTGATTAATGGCTTCGGAAATATTAAGGGAAGTGGCAAAATCGGGATTATTCAGCGCCAGGGAAATGGAATTATCTTCCACGTAATTTACCCGGCGCGAACGCACCATAGCCGCCCCGGATGTCACAACGCCCACCTGGGTATGATTTCTGGAGATTCGATCGCCCAATCCGGATTCGGCATTAAATCCCCCCACGGCCAGCTGGCCCTGGGCATGGGCATAGATTTCACCATTCGGTGCTGTCAGAGGAGTGAGCAGCAGGGTCCCGCCTTCCAGGCTCCTGGCATCACCGATGCTCGACACTGTCACATCGATTTTCTCTCCCGTTTCGATGAAGGGCGGAACCATTCCCGTCACCATCACGGCCGCGACATTCCGCAGCCGGAGGTCTTGCGGATCGATGGTCAGCCCGAACCGTTCCAGCATATTGGCCGCTGACTGGGAGGCGATCAGGGAAGTGCGAATACTGCGGTCCCCGGATCCGTCCAGCCCCACCACCAGGCCATAACCAATGATCTGCATATCCGACAGGCCGACCACCTTGGTAATATCCTTCACCCGGCTGGGAGCCCCGAAGAGGCCGCTGCACAATAACATACTAATCAGTAAACCTGAGAAGAATATCCGTGTTTTCATGGCTAAAATATCCAGTTCAATATGCGACGTAATAATCCCGGTTTATGCGCAGCCTCCACAATTCCACGCCCCTCATACATAATGTTGGCATCGGCGACATTATAGGAATAGATAGTATTATCGGGTTGTATATCTCTGGCGCGCACAACTCCGGTTAACGTCATGGTTTGCTTTTCGTTGTTCACATCTAATACCCGGGTCCCGCTGACCTGATATATGCCCGCGGAGAGCACCGAGTCGATCCGCACGGTGATTTTACTCTTGAGCGATCCGGTCCGCGAATTGGACCCGGATCCACTGTATTCGTTGGAAATCTGCCCGTTGAAACCCAAATCAGGGAAATAATCCAACAGGGCTCCACTGGCGGAAGCGGAGGCGCTGGAGGCATCATTGGAGTAAGTGTTGGTTTTGGCTTTATTTTGCGCCTCAGTAAATTCTACAATCATGACCGTCAGCAGATCACCAGGAGTTCGTGCCTTGTGGTCAGCATAGATCGACTGGACGGTTTGTGCCTGTGATATCGTTATTCCACAGATGACAATAGCAGTTAATACCGCAACAATTCTTTTCATAAGGCTTTTGTCAGGTTTACTTTAACAGTATTATTGTTTTCAACTTCTCCCACCACGATCTTCCCGCTCTGGATATCCCGCACCCGGACCTTCTCCTTCAATCCTGCCGATTCAATCGCTTTGCCCTGGCTTTTAATCCTCACGCCTCCGTGCTCCACGAGCAGATGCACCCGATCACCGGGATGAATCAACTGCACTTTCTGAATCATGCTCGACAGGACAATTTCACCCGCCCCGATATGGCGAACCGCTTCGATGTCCACCTGGTGCTCACCGGAAACCGCGGAACGGGCTTCACGCATATCCAGAGGGCGTTCCTCGACGGTAGTGTTCTTCGGGGTGAGTATGGTGCCAGGATTAATGGTCTCTGCGGCCACCAATACAGATTGATACACAGCAATTTCGAGCAGGATTGAGAACGATCTGCGGTAACTTCCGTTCAGCACTATGCCTTGAAGCGCAAATCTCCCCGGGAGGACATCTGTGTGATTTGAAAATCGGATCTCATAGGGATCACCCGGAAAAATCTTTATATCCGGCTGGCGGATGTAGGACCAGTCAATTTTGCCTGCATTCTGGTCCTGAAAAAAACGGGTGATGCGTTCTCCCAGAATTTGAGGTGAGATTTGCGCTTCTTCGGCATATAATTGTATCGGGAACTCGCCCTGAATATCTAGATTGGCTTTCATGCCGGAGTTTGCCAGACTTCGCTCCACATGGAATTTATACAAATTGTAGACGCTGCCCGGAGACTGAAATCTTGCCAGGGAAAGAGATGCCATTTTCTTTGCTATCTGGTCGGTGGCGTTCCGGACGGCAAAAACATCTCCCAGCTCCACGTTGGAAGTCCTCAGGGAACGTTGTCCCTCCTGGTGCGGGATCAGTTCAACAGGCTGAGCCGCGACAACCGAACAGATCGTCAAAAACAAGGCCAGCAATATTCCGGAACACACTTTTCGCAGACCAGACATTTCACCTGTTACCGTTTCAGGTTATTAATGGTAGACAGCATTTGTTCGGAGGTGGTGATGACTTTGGAGTTGATTTCATACGCTCGCTGCGCCATGATCATTTCGACCATTTCATTCACCACCTGGACATTGGAGGATTCCAGATATCCCTGCATGAGCGTCCCCGCCTTATTTTCTCCCGGATTATTGACCTCCGGCCGACCGGATGCAACAGTTTCGCGGTAGAGATTGCCGCCCATGTTTTCCAACCCTGCGGGATTGACAAAGGTGGCGAGGGTAAGCTGCCCGACTTCGATGGGTTCCGGATCTCCCGGGACCAGCACACTGATAATACCGTTTTTTGCGATATTCACATTGGTTGCTTCCAGGGGGATGACAATGCTTGGTTCGATGGCATACCCTTCTGAGGTACACAGTGTCCCGTCAGCGGACACTTTCAAACTGCCGTCTCTGGTGTAGGCGTACGTGCCATCCGGCCGTTCAATCTGCAGGAAGCCGCGCCCCTGAATGGCAACATCCAGCGCGTTTTCCGTCTGCTGGAGTTCTCCCTGGGAAAAGCTTTTCTGCGTCGCAATGGGCCGGGTTCCGTACCCGACCTGCAGCTGGGTGGGAGTATACCGCTGCAAATCTTCAGAAAGAGTGGTAGACCGCAATGTCTCGTATAAAAGATCCTGAAATTCCAACGAACTTCGTTTATACGCAGTGGTATTAACATTTGCCAGATTATTGGCGATGACATCGATATACATTTTCTGTGCTGCCATCCCGGTTGATGCTGTTTTCAGTGCTCTGATCATGATTTGTTCCTTTTACGCTTTATTGAAACCGTCCCACGTCGTTTGAAGCCATTCTGTCGATACCATCAATCGTCCTCAGCATTCTCTGGTTCGTTTCGAAATCACGCTGCAGAGAAATCACCTCACTGATTGATTCCATGGGATCCACGTTACTTTTTTCCAGATAGCCCTGTAATATCTCTCCATGGGCTTCTTCTGCTTCCACCGCCGGAAACATAAACCTGCTGTCTCCCAGCTTGGTGACCTGGTCTCGATCGGCAATGTGAACAATCCGGAGTCGATCCATAAATTCGCCATCCAACAGAACATTGCCTGACTTTGACACCTGAACCTGCCCCTTTTCCTGCAGGAAGATCGGACCGCTTTCTCCCATCACGTACTGACCCGTATTGGTCACCAGATACCCATCTGCATTTCTGTTAAAATTACCGTTTCGGGTATACGCCATCCCCTGTCCATCCCGGATGACGAAAAAGCCTTCACCATTGAACCCAAAATCCAGCGGATTATCGGTTTTTTGCAGTACCCCCTGGGAGAAATCCACTTTTTCCCGTTCCTCAAGCCGTAACTGGCTGTCGAAATACGGCTGGTCGGGAGCGCGCGAAAGCACGTCCTGCAGGATATTACTGAAATACAAATTCCGTTTAAAACCCGGGGTGTTGATATTCGACAGGTTATTCGCGGTGATCTCCAGCTGCCGCATTCTGCTCACCATACTGGCCAGTGCCGCGTGGATATTCTGCATTATACTGTTCTTCCTTTCATCGGAGGCATTTCTTTGAGATAACTCCTGTTAACCTCGGCACTTCATTTCAGCTCACTTACTTCATAAACAAACACAGTGCCAAGTGCGGCTCCATCCGACACATTACCATAAATACCTTGATTTCAGGAGATTGCAAGCGGTGGGAGTCGTCACAAACCCCGGCCCACCAGACAGCAGGGGGAAATAATTTCAAGCAGGAATGAAAAGGTGGGAGGATTTTTCCGTATATTAACCAGGACTATTCATCCCGCACTCAGGGCGCTGAGTGCGGGATGTGCTATTCTTTATGAAGTATTCAGGTTAACAAAGATAGGACTTTGCTTCCCGAATAGTTTCAAATATTTTCACCGACTCAGTTTCCTGGAAAGAGCGAAAGGATTCCGTGACAATCTTGGAGTTTGTTACAATACAGAGTTTGATCCCGAGTTTGGTTTGATAATTGGTGACCCGGCCCAGATATTCGAGTTCGTTAAAGCTAATATCCCGAAGGGCTGTAAAATCAAGCAGGAATTTTTTCATCCCCCGGCGCTTCTGAGCCATAATTCGGTGGAGCATCTCCCGACCGGCATAATTGCTCAGGGTCGGTTTGCGTTTCAGGATCACCAGCGAATCTTCTACTGATTCCTGTACCAGATTAACGCCGAAATAACTATTGAGGGACTCGACCAGATTGGTATCGCTTTGGGAGAAGACAATTAATCTTTCAAACCCTGAATTCCGGACTTGCTTGAACACCTCCTCGGGCTGATGCCGTCGCGAAAAGAGGTAATATCGCAGGTTCCCACCGCCCAACGTATCCTGACATCTCTTGAGAATCCCAAAGGAATCGGTCTCATAATCCGGATAGTTGACGAGTACGAAATCCGGATCCCAATCAATGATCAGCGAAATCAGATCCGAACTGTTCTCTACCAGTTTCATTTCGTAGGAATTATACAAATTATCGAGAAACCATTGATGCAATTCCTCCGATTCACTCATCAGCACAATTCGGTACACACTTTTGGCCTGGGAATCTTTTGTCTGTCGTTTCCGTTGCTCCGGAACCTTCTCCCAGATTTCGATGACTCTGTCGAGGAATTCTTCTTCGGAGATGGTGCTGGAAATAACGGTACCTTTTTCTGTGTGCTTTTCAGCAATTCGCAAAACCGGTATCTGTTTCCAGTTCGAGCTCGCCCGGATCTTCTTCTCCATTTCCGATGCCGTAAAGACCTTTAAGTTATTATCCAGAATAATCATATCCGGAGTGCTTGATTCCAGCAATCGTAAGCCCTCCAGGGAAGTGGGAGCTTTAATGGACCGAATGCCGTTATCCTGCAAGAGACGATAAAATCTGTTCTGGGTGATCCGATCGCCGGACACCACCATGACAATGGACGGTAATTCACTGCTTTCTTTCGGGGCCGCCTGACGCCGTGCGCGTGATCGACCGGCAAGCTTGCCCTTCTCTCCATCACCGAGAATGCTGTGCACTTTTTCCCGCACTGCCTGCAACCGGAACGGTTTCAAGAGATAATCAACAGCTCCCAGCTCCACCGCTTCTTTCACCTTTTCTTCCTGCGACACTGCCGTGAACATCATCACAGGAATGGATCGCCACTCCTTGTGATCCTTGATTTTTTTCAAAACCTCAAACCCATTGACCACAGGCATCATGGCGTCCAGGAGTATTAACTGCGGTATGGCTTTCTCAAGATAATTGAGGCCCTCTATTCCGCTGGGAACTTCCACGCTCTCATACCCCATCCCCTCAACTGCTTTTTTCACTAATTTCCGTACGACCGGATCATCGTCAATAGTAAGGACGGTTGGTTTCATGAATATTTACTCCAGATACACTGATAATTCGTGTACAATGGTTCGGGTATTAATCGGTTTCTCGATAAATCCGGCACAGCCGACCTCCAGTGCCTTCTCCTTATCTTCCGGACGAACGTTTGCAGAAATGGCCACAATGGGAATTGGTTTCGTCCCGTTCTGGTGAGTATATTGGTTGACAAATTCATACCCGCTCATTCCGGGCAACTGTAAATCAAGTAATATGAGATCGGGCTGAATACCCTCCACCTGATGCAGGGCTTCCTCGGCATTGTCAAACACAAATACCTCCAGTCCACCGGATTCCAGTACTTTCTGGATTAATCTGGAGTTTAACTCATTGTCCTCAACTAGCAATACCCGATTAGCCATGCTCTACGGCTTCTTTCTCGTCCGGAGCTTCCTCGAAATCCGATGATACTGGAATTGAAAAATAGAAGGTCGTACCGGCTCCAACCTCGCTCTCAATCCAGATTGTCCCGTTGTGCAGCTCGATGAGTTTTTTCGCGATCGGCAGTCCCAGCCCGGTGCCCTCATACTCGCGACTATGCGATCCGTCCACTTGCCGGAATTCGTCGAAAATTAATTCATAGTTCTCTTCGCTGATACCGATCCCGGTATCCGATACGGCAAACTGCACCATCGGTTCTCCATTTTCCTCCACTGGGATGATTTGCAGGGTGATCTCTCCGTTCACAGGAGTAAACTTGCTGGCGTTCCCCAGCAGGTTCAATAATACCTGTTTCATTTTCTTTTTATCAATCCGAATTGACGTGATGTCCTCATCAATCTCCCGTACATACTGCTGATTTTTACTCTGCATAACCCCCTTGATGGTATGTTCGATATCCTCAATAAATTCCTGGCAATCCACCTCTTCGGCATGCAGCTCCATTTGCCCCGAACGAATCTTACTGAGATCCAGGATATCATTTATCAGCAACAGCAAATGCTGGCCACTGCTCAGAATATTTTCGATAAATTCTTTCTGTTCATCGTTCAGATCCCCGGTGAGTCCGTCGATTAACACTTCGCTGAATCCGATAATGGAATTCAGAGGCGTCCGCAATTCATGGCTCATATTGGCCATGAACTCGTCCTTAAACTGATTGATGCGGGCCAATTCCGAATTCAACCGCTTCATTTCTTCGTTTGCCTGGGTCAGTTCCTCGATACGCTCCTGGAGCTTCGCTACTAACTCTTCACTATACCGCCTGAAATACTCGTTCCGTTTCTGTTCGGTGATCTCTTCTACTTTACCGGACAGGTAATCTTCCACCTGCGAGGCCAGATTAAACCAATCAATTGGTTTGGGAATAAAACCACTGCAACCGGCAGCCAGAGATTTTTCCCGCTCTTCCTCGGTATTATTTCCCGTAACGGCAACAATGGGAACACTTTTCAGGTCTTCAATGGACCGAATCCTGGTGGTGGCCTCATACCCGCTCATACTGGGTAATTGAAGATCCATCAGTATCAAATCCGGCTGAAATTCCTGGGCTTTTTTAATGCCTTCCAATCCTGAAGAAGCGGAGGCGACCGTATACTTCTCTTCCAAAAACCGGGTGACGAGCTCCTGAATGTCTGGCTCATCTTCGATGTGCAGGACCTTATGCTTTGTCATAATTCGGCTCTATTTTCAGCATATCCACGCCATCAGCAGTATACTTTTCTATATCCATCTCTTTCAGAGACAACAACTTATTCAGGACAGACACAATACGCTGTATCTGGAGATCAATTATTCGAAACCGCTCTGTAATATCGGATTCGTAAGGCGCTTCTTTAATTTCCTCGAGGTCATTTTCCAGCAGATGCAGATTCCCCGTGATGATTGCCAGGGGGTTATTGATTTCATGGCTTAATTTCACCGCCATCTGACCTATCAGGGCGAGCTTTTCGGATCGAATTAACTTATCCTGTGTCTCCTGCAATTGTTTGTTCAACTCTTCCAGTTCGATATTTTTTTGCATGATCTGTACAGTCGATTTCACATTTTCGATGATCCCGGCAATCTGGCCGCCGATAATCTGGAGCTTAACCAGGTCATTGTCTTCAAACGCGTTCTGTTCCGAATGACCACAATTCAACACACCAACCAACTTTTCTTTGACAAGCAGGGGCACGCTCAGAAAACTATGAATTTCACCCTCGTCAGTCTTCTTACTCCCCCGGACATTTCCAAGGTTAATCGGCCGTTTAATTTGTGCAGTCCACCCCGAAAGCCCCTTACCCATTTTGAAATGAAATATGCTGATTAGATCAATTTCACCTCCCACGTGGGTGACAGGTTCTAACTTCTCTGTCCGGCTATCGTACAAATAGAGCGTACTTTTCTCATAGGGGATAATCTGGCGGGTCAAGGTCAAAATATTGTTGAAAATCTCCTCCGGTTTCTCATCAACCTGCAATAGTTTCGTAATATCAAAAAGAACAGATTGTAAAACCTCATTAAAATCATTCATGCGGGCCTCTGGTCAGTTGCTAAAATTTCCTTTACCATCTTCACGACCTCTTCCAGCACCAGCGTATCCTGGCGAGTCAGTTCTTTGGTCCATTGAATCCAAACGTCTTCTGATTGATTTTCCCTGGTCATACGTTCCTTCAGCGGTTAGAGGCAGCCCTCAACTTATTGCTCTGATTCCAAAGGCAGCTTGATTCTAAGAAATGAGCCATTCTCTGAGTTGTTTCCCACCTCCACCTGTCCGTTGTGTTCTTCTATAATCTGCTGACAGATATTCAATCCGAAGTTGGTGAACTTCGTTTTATCTCGGTCCTCCGGATCTGCAAGGGAAGCGAACATATCGGTTGAAAGCGGATGTCCATCGGAGGCAATTGAGACATGCCACTGGGCGGCATCCTTTCCGTTCCCGCCGGGTTGACCGGTGATTCCACAGATGAGTGTCCCGCTGTTCTCCATCGACTGGAGCGCATTCTGGATGAGGATAATAAAGACCTGCTCGATTTGATTTTTCATCCCTGAAATCAAGGTCTTTTCTACCGGGTATTGCTCGACAATCTCGATATTCTTAAAATCCACGACCTCTTGTGCAAGCCCCAGCGCATTCCGGATTGATTCTACCAGATCTACTTTTTCGTGGGTCTTATTCGACTTCTGAGCATAGTTGTAAATGCTTTTAGCCAGCGATTTTATTCGTTGAATTTGCGGCTTCATTTCCAGGATCAATTCACGATCCAGATCGGTCAGATTGCTACGTGAGTAAAGCACCTCCAATTTTTCGAGTACCTCCGATAAGGGGGTGGAGATATCGGCAGCTAATAATTCAGCCATTGATCCCAGAGAAGCAAGTTTGTCGGATTGCCTGAGTTGTTGATTTATCCTGGCCAGTTCCTGGTTTCGTTCGCGCAATTCCTGGATAATTCTGGTCTTTTCGGCAGATTGCTCCTCGGTGTCTGTGTGTAACTGCTGCGTGTGTTCCTGCAGCTGCCGCTCGATTTCTGCCTTCTCCGACCTGACTAAATAAAACTCCAGTGCGCTCTCGATGGTATTCAGGAACTCGATCTGCTCCCAGGGTTTGAGGATGAACCGGAACACTCCCACCCGGTTAATCGCCTCAATCGACACGCTTAGATCAGCATAGGCTGTCATCATTATCCTGATCACAGACGGGTGCTCTTTTCGCACCTTCTCAAGGAATTCCACCCCTTTAATTCTGGGCATCTTGTAGTCTGAGATCACCACCGCCACCTCCCGTTCATTCAGTATGGCGAGCGCCTCTTCAACCGACTCGGTTGTAATCACCTGGTACGGTTGTTTTTTCAGGGTGGATTCGACAACCTTCAACAGAATGAGCTCATCATCCACAACTAAGACAGATAGACCTTTCAATTTCGATGAACCAACCATATTAACCTGCATATGTTAAGGGTTCTTGTTCAACCGGTAATAATTGCGCATAATCCACGCGCAAGTTTCTTGCAGTTCGTACCCGGAGCCCTACCTGTGAATAACCCTTGCTTTGCAAGCCGTGCCGAAATTTCGGCAAGAGATCTTCCGCTTTTACAGCGAGCTCGCCTGAATTCACATCGATAGCTCCGGCTAAATCGGTCTCACGATATTCCAGCAAAAATTGCAGTATCCAGCCATTCGCCAGGGCGGAAATAAGCGAAAGACGCGCTGGTTCCGCTTCCGGATATTCCGGATCGGGTTTCCAATACGAAAAAGCCATTACCCCACACTGCTCCTCCCAGAGAAAAGGTAAAAAAGCACCAGACCATGTCCCCTGTTCCCAGACGGCATTCCTGAGAAGATGCCATTGCATCCAGTGCGTCTGCATGCTTTTCACCAATTGTGTCGGGATCGCCCCATCAGCGGGCATTTCTTGAAAATATCGCTGCAGTGTGCTGAGCATTTTTGTGACATCATTCTGTAAACGGAGGGTATTTGCGGGCAGGGGCAGTGCATTTAGTCTGGACAGAAAGGTGGTTGAAAACAGTTCTGCACCCAGATCCAACCATGCTCCAAAAGCGAGTAAATCTTTGCCCGAAGCGAACGATGCGCTCCGCAATATTCGGCGCCAGGCTTCCGGATAGCGGCGAACGAGTTCACTGAATTTTCGAAGATCACCTGTGCCAAGATCTGTGCCGAAATACTTCAGCATATCGTCAGTTACCGGAATATCTCTATCCAGAAGGGTGCCCAGCAAGTCAGAATCTGCGTTACCCTTCTCCGTGTGTCCCCCGGACTTCTCCATGGAACGCAAAACCTGAAGGTGCGGCCTGGGCCGGAGTTTTACCACTCTGAGTAGCAGCTCCTCCTCCACAGCTACTGAAAAATCAGATGACGCCACCAGATTTTGACCTTTTATACCAACCTGGAGATATCCGTTTCCCAGAATCCGATGAACCTTGCCGCGCACGAGCTGCCCTACTCTAAAAGCAGGAAGGCTGCGTGCTGAAGCAGTTTTACCGGATGTGCGCCGCAGCTTCACTTCAGAAATCACCTCGCGTTAGCCTTGTATACTTTTTAAACGCATAATCTTAGCCTCTTCCTCCGAGATATGCATACTGCGGGAAAGATCCCGTATGGATTGCTCTGATAACAGTTCAGTGGCCAATTTTTCTCTCCGGCGCGTTCCGGATCTGATGCGTTCCTCCTGCTGGCTGATCGTAATCAGTAACTCAACTTCTCCCCGGCTCATGTGCAGATTCCGCGCAATCACTTCCGGTTCCATTTCTGACCGATACAATTCCATTACTTCGGCCTGCTTCAACAGAAGGCTGGATTTTTCGGCTTCCTTCGAGGACTGACGATCTGAGTTCTCCCGAACCGATCCAGCAGGTTCATGCCGATCTGGTTCGGGTTTCCTCTTTTCATCCCCGGATTCAGAATCGAATTTCCCGGCAGAGTTCGATTCGTCCCTGACCGGCGCAGGATTCGATGTTCGTAACTTTTCGTGTATTTCATCTAAAAATTGCTGAAAGTCGTTCACTTCCTCTTCTTCCTTTTTCGAACGAGGCCAGAGGTTCACGAATATCGACTTAACTTTGTTTCTTTTTAACCCAAGCACCCCTACTCCGAGTCCGACGAGTACCAATAAAAACCCATACCCTCTGACAGGTAGAGTACTCTGCACATCAGTGGTTCGGCTATGCTGATGATTTGCACGGGTCCCGGCCGGCTTCCCAGCCGCTGCAGGAAGGACGTCGGTATACTGGTTTTCTCCGGTGGCGGTTACCTGCTGGTAAAAATCGTACCATGCCAGGCTGGCTGACTGTTGGTCATTCATCCGTTCGAAATAGCGTGCCAGCCACTGTAAATCTTCCGGGGAGACTGGAGCACGGTGTCTCGAATGTTGATAGAGTAATCTGTACCAGGTGTACTGTTGTTGCCGTTTCGATTGCTGCAGCTGGCGCAGGAGGAAGGGCTCCCCGGGAGATGATTCTGCTGCTGTCAACACCTGCTGTAATACTTTTTGTTCCCGGGCATCCAGCTGATTATAATACCGGGATCCATACCGTATGATATCTGCCCAGGTTTCCTGAGCCACCTGTCCGGTGAATTGAAGCGTTATTGCACGCTTGTTTGCACTGTGTCGAATGGAATACGGATGGTTTGTTTTCATCAGCAGATGAAAGGTGCTCCCGGATTGGTGATTGATTTCGCGTAGTTCCAACGGGAAAAATTTCCACAACGGAGAATCCGAACAACGGAGGGCAGCGTTCTCAATATTGGTTATACGGAATTGATGAGATTCATTCGGCTGATCCGTCAAGATATACTCTGGTTGCATGTTTGTTTGAATTCGGATAATCACCTGTTTCTCATTGCCAAACGATATCTCCGCCACTAAAGGATCCGGCGGTGTGGCGTGTGATGAACAATGAGAGAGAATGAGTAATGTGAACAGGGAGAGTATAAAGGTGCTGAATATCTGACGTCGCTTTATCATGACCCTCTTTTCATACTTTAATGTCAATATTATTCCCCAAATCCTTTTTATCTGTCTCAGGAGAATGGAGAAGTTTCTGTGTTGTTTTATTCTCGGACGATTCCTTGGTCAGGCCCTCTTTGTGTTCCTGTTCGGACTGCGGTTCAGTTTCCTGGTCCTGTTCGTTTTTCTCTTTATCCTTCTTTTCAATGAACGTCAGATGATCCGAAAACTTCCGGCTGTCCTGCTCTGGTTCGTCTTGGTTGGCCGGATTCACCCGCCTGGTTCTATCAACCGTTCCGACTTTATTATGTAAGGACGTCCTATGAATGCGCATATCCATAGTGACTTACCTCAGCTTAGAATATTCTCCAAATAGACAAGCACTTTGGTATGAATTTGAGAGATCCGGGATTCCGAGAGCCCCAACACTTCCCCGATTTCCTTCAGGGTTAACTCTTCATAATAGTACAGGGCTATCACCAGTTTTTCCTGGTCTGGCAGCTGCTCAATGACCTGCACGAGACGTTCTCTTTCATCTTCCCGGACCATCTCATCCAACGGATTCGTATGCTCGTCCTGTTCGACTTTTTGTTTGATGCTATACCCGTCTTCCTCTTCGGATGTCCCATACTCGAAATCAAGTGAAAGCATGTATCGTTTTGATACGTCGTTAAGCATCTTATAATATTCATCCACGGTCACATCCAGAGATTCGGCTATCTGTTCATCTGTCGGGAATTCTCCGAGCTCAATAGTGAGTTCCTCGATGGCCGCTTCGATACGCCGGTGATTATCCCGCAAGGATCGCGGTCCCCATTCCACCCGGCGCAGGGTATCGATCATGGCCCCGTGAATGCGCGGATACGCGAAGGTCTTAAATTTCACGTTCTGATAGGGATCATAGCGATCCACAGCTTCAATCAATCCGATAACCCCGGAATGAAAGAGATCGTCCCAACTTAAGGTCGGGGGTAAATTCCCGGTGATTCTGCCGGCGATATATTTCACCAGTGGTAAATATTGTTCAACTAACTGCGCTCGAATATCCGAGGATCCGGTCTTAACATACTCGTCCCAGAGATCGCTGACTTCGGTTGGGGATTTCTGTTCGATCTGAATATTATTTGAAGTAAACATGGCTCTTCACTCTAGCTGTTTTCATTTGGTTCTGCCTGGGAGGCATCGATATTTTCTGTTTGATTCGCCTCCTTGATTATCCATTGATAGCCGTACCGGACAACCAGAATGAGGAAAACAAATATGGCAATCCAGATCAGGGCTTTCCATGCCGCATCAAAATAACTGTATCCGATCAGTTTATAGATAAAGACAATGCCCAAGTATATGAGCAGCACGATATTTGAAACGAAATCATGCATAATTCCTCACCTATCCTATCATTTGAAATGAGTTCGCGACATTCTGGGTATCATCGATGACAGTGGATATGATCTCCTGGAAAATTGATACCCACTGTCTCCCTTCTTCCTGCAGCAGAAGCGGGGTCTGTTGTCTGGTCGAACGAGCAATATCGTCCATCCAGGGAATTGCGCCCCAATAGGAGAGGGGCCGGTTAAGCAGCTTCTGCATCATTAGCTCCAGCTGCTTATAGATTGTCCGCGGGTTCTCGTCCCGGAGATACTGATTGATGATCATTCCAAGCTTCTGCATTTCCCCGGACAGCGAGAACGATTTCGCGATTGCATAGGTATTCATGCAGGAAGCAGGATCTGGTGTGCTTACCATCACGATGTGATTCGCCACCAGGCTCCATTCGATAACACGCATGCCCAGCCCTGATGCCGTATCGATAAGAATGAGGGCATACTCCTGCTTCCATTCTCTCACCAGACGACTGAGTACGGTGGCGCTGGTATGCATTCCAACCCGTTTCTCGGATTCAACGGGCCGGGCCGAGAGGACATCCGTTGTCTGAGCGAGCGGTTGGATTGCGTCTCGCCAGGTTCGCCGACCGGTCAGAATCTCTTCCCAATTAACTGCGGGCCTTTGATTCGTGAGGGTTGACAAGTCACCAAGCAGGAAATCACCATCCACAATTAAGGTGCGTTTTTGAGTAGCCAATCCTAAATTGAGCACCAGGGTGGATTTCCCTACTCCACCTTTCCCGCTGGTCATCGTAATAATGATTCCGGTATGCGTTTCATCCATGTGTCTGGCCTCAGTCATCCGGGACAGATTTTTCTGACGGATATACTCCTGTAAAGCGGCTGCTTGCTCATTCATTCCATCTCTCCAAAGAGCAGTTGGCAATATCCGGCGGCTGAGCCGACCATGATATCTTCGGGAACATTCTGGCCATTGGTGAAATAGCTCACAGGCCAGGAGTACTGCTGCAGCAGAGAAAGGACCGACCCGGCGGCTTCGGATTCATCGATCTTCGAAATGAGGAGCTCCGTCACTGGCAAGAGCGAAAATTTATTCGCAACAGACCGCAATGTGGCAGTAGAGGTGGTCGCACTTAATACGAGATGCATCTCATGAGGATCTGCGGCTTCCAGAATCTGCTGGATTTGCAGAATGTTCTCCCGATCGTTCTGGCTTCTGCCTGTGGTATCGATATAGATATAATCATAGTCGGTGAACTTCTGCAGCGCTTCCTCCATTTCCCGGGAGGTATAGACCACCTGGATCGGTAATTCCAGCAGATGTGCGAAGGTGGTAATCTGATCCGTCGCTGCCACCCGATAGGTGTCGGCGGTGATGAGGGCCACTCGCCGGCCTTCTTCCAGTGATTTCTGCGTGGCCAGCTTTGCAATGGTGGTTGTTTTCCCCACCCCGGTCGGACCGACAACGGCAATAATTCGTTGCTCATCGTCCATGACCGGAGAGGGCGATTCCATAAAAATGCTATCGATGACCTGCTCAAGATATTCCCGGATCTCTTCGTGTGTTGCCTGTTTTCCTTTCATCTTCATGGCATCACGAATCATATTCTTGATGAGATAGGTATCGACTTCCTGGTTTACCAGATAGAGATACCATTCCCGATACTGATCCGGCAGATGCTGGATGTCCGGATGCTGCAAATCCACAGTCAACCGCTCAATCGTCTCCTGCATTTTGAGCATCGTCTTGCGCATTTTCCTGGTTTCTTCGGTATGCTCCCTGGTCGCTACGTGCGATTCCTCGCTCTCCGGAGCCTCGGGCTCCGGACTGGGAGGCGTTTGCTGGTAAATACCTGCGGTAACCTCCACTTTTGCCTCCGAGTCCCCATCAGAATTCCCGTTGAGGTTCCGGGTGTTCAGAATCACCGCATCCGCCCCAAATTCCCGCCGGATCCGGCGCATGGCATTTCTGACCGAATCCGATTGGACCTTTTTTATTTTCATCCCTGTCTCTACCATCCGGTATGTCTCCGTCCTTTCCGTATCATTCAATTTCTAACATACCAATTGATTCCACCTCGATATGCATGGTCAGCTCCCCATACGAAAGCGCCACCGTCTCCGGAAATTCCGGTTCGATGAGCATCCGGAAGTAAGGACGCAGTGTCGGGGTACACAAAACCAACGGCTGCAATCCCCGGGCATTCATTTTATCATTCAGGTCCTGCAGTGCGGTGTACAGTTTCTTGACTTCTTCCGGTGTCAAACCCAACGTCCCGAGATTTTCTTCCTCCGTGTTCTGAATCGCTTTACTCATCCGCTGTTCCAGTCTGGGGTCCAGTGTCATACAGTATAATTTGCCATCGTCAGCTCTGAACTGGTTGCAGATAACTTCCGAAAGTGATCCCCGCACATATTCCAGCAACATCTGGGGATCCTTGGTCTGGGGAGCAAAGTCTGCCAGCGATTCCAATACCATCACCAGATTTTTAATCGGGATCTTTTCTTTCAGCAGACTCTGCAACACTTTTTGAATCCCTCCCAATTGTATCATATTGGGAAAGAGTTCCTCAATGAGGGCGGGATGTTCTTCTTTCACTGCATCGATGATATTCTGCACCTGCTGTCTGGTCAGCAATTCGTGGGCATGCTGTTTCACCACTTCCATGAGATGCGTCGCCAGCACGGCCTCGACCTCCACCAGAGTATATCCGTTCCGCTCCGCACGTTCCCGTTGCGATTCGGTAATCCAATACGCCGGCATATCAAAGGTGGGTTCTCTGGTTTCGATGCCGCTGATTTTCCCGGTCGCTGTCCCCGGATTTAACGCAAGATAATATCCGGGCATCAGCTCGGCGCCTGCCACGGGATTACCCCGGACCAGAATTCGATACTCATTGGAAGCAAGCTGCAGATTGTCACGCACCCGGATGGGTGGCACTACCACGCCCAGTTCCTGGGCGACCTGTTTTCTCAGAGAAGTAATACGGCTCAGGAGATCTCCGCCCTGCGACTCCTCCACCAGCGGAATCAAGCCATACCC
This sequence comes from uncultured bacterium, assembly GCA_964413425.1. Taxonomy (GTDB): domain Bacteria; phylum Fidelibacterota; class JAANXI01; order JAANXI01; family JAANXI01; genus DATFLS01. Next base: position 13,029 of record CAYPST010000015.1, on the reverse strand, counting down.
GATTTCGATTTCCAGCGGATCCACCTGCAGGTACGCCTGGAACTCGTCCTGGGGCGGCAGTTCTTCTTCCGGCTCCTCTTTTAGTTCCTCCATGGGCTCCATCCGTGGCGTACTCTGGATTCGACGATATGCAATCATCCCGACACTGCCGGAGATAAGAATAAATGGGACGGACGGGAAGCCGGGCATAAACCCGAAAATGAAAATAATCACTGCAGACACCATCAGCGCCTGTGGTCTGGCCATGAACTGCGAGATCACCGATTCGCCCATATTCTGGGTCGAGGCGGATCTGGTCACTATTAGGCCGGCCGAGGTCGAAATGATAATAGCCGGTATCTGACTGACTAATCCGTCACCGACTGTTAACATGGTATAGGTTTGCAGCGCCTCCCCGAAATTCATGGCATTCTGGGCCACCCCGATAATCAATCCACCGATAATGTTAATCAGGGTAACGATCAAACCGGCAATGGCATCACCTCTCACAAACTTACTGGCCCCATCCATGGCACCGAAAAATTCCGCCTCCCGGGAAATTTTCTCTCGCCGCTGCTTCGCTTCTCTCTCATCGATGAGTCCGGCATTCAAATCCGCATCAATGCTCATCTGCTTCCCGGGCATAGCATCGAGGGTAAACCGGGCGGCCACCTCGGCGACCCGTTCCGCTCCCTTGGTGATGACAATAAAATTGATTATGACCAGAATGAGAAAAATGATGAATCCCACCACATAATTCCCTTTGACCACAAAGTTGCCAAAAGTTTCGATGATCTTCCCTGCATAGGCATCCCCCAGAATCAGCCGTGTGGTGGCAATATTGAGAGATAACCGGAACAGGGTGACCAGCAACAAGAGCCCCGGAAATATTGAAAACTGCAGCGGCTCCGTGACGTACATGGAACTGATAATGATGGTGAGCGCCAAGGCAATATTCGCTGCCAGGAAGGCATCCATCAGACCGGTGGTCATGGGAATGATCATAATGGCCAGAATCACAACAACACTGGTAATAACCACCAATCCCGGAAGATTTTTCAGAGAGTTCATGGATGGTTAGTGCTTTCTCATCTTGTAGATTTGGGCCAGTATCTCAGCGATTGCCCGGTAAAAGTTCGCAGGAATCTCCTGATCAATCTCCACGGCATCATACAGCGACCGGGCCAGCGGGGCATTTTCAATCACCGGAATGTTATAATCACCGGCAATCGCTTTGATGCGTTCGGCAATCTTTCGCATACCCTTGGCAACGACTTTCGGCGCCTCCATCTCCTGATCCTCGTATTTCAAAGCCACCGCGTAATGGGTGGGATTGGTGATGACCACATCCGCCTCCGGAACCTTCTGCATCATACGTTTCCGGGCCATCTCTTCCTGCAAACTTCTGATGCGCGATTTAATCAGAGGATCACCCTCCATCTGCTTATGTTCTTCCTTGACCTCCTGTTTTGTCATTTTCAGATCTTTGTTATGCCGATAACGCTGGTAGGTATAATCCATCGCTGCCAGAAACATGAGCGCAATAGCCACTTTAATGAATATTTCAAATCCGACTTTCCCGGAAAATGCGACAATCCCATGCACCCCCTGGCTCGCAATCAAGAAAAACTCCTTGTGGTGGGCTTTCAGTACAAAGAATGCAATGGAGAGGACAATGATCATTTTTACCAGTCCTTTAACCATCTCCACAAATCCCCGCATAGAAAATATCTGTTTCAGCCCTTTCAGAGGATTGAGCTTACTCCACTTCGGCTTCATTGCTTCTTCCACTACTCGTATCCCCACCTGGCCGAAACTCGCAATTAATCCCAGTAATATCATGACAACCAGCATGGGAAAAAGCCCTTTGAGCATGTATTTGGACCCCTGCCAGGTCATTCCCGGGAGTGTGCTCGGATTGATCGGATAGGTATGGGCGTTCCCAAACATTTCCACGCACACCTGCTCGAACTGTTTGAGCATCATTGGGCCGGAGAACAGCAAAGTCAAGGCTCCTCCGAACAATAATAAGGCACTATTCACCTCCGTACTCTTTGCGACTTCTCCCTTTTTCTTCGCTTCCTGTTTGCGTTTGGGAGTTGGTTGTTCAGTTTTGTCCTGTGCGCCGCCCGCCATGGTGCCTCACGGTCTCAGTAATTGTATAACGTTATAGATATCAACCCGGGACGCCTGGTACAGGCGTTGAAACATCTCTCCGAAAAGCGGCATGGAAATGATGATAATAATCATGCCCGTCATGATTTTCAGGGGGAACCCGAACATAAAGATATTCATCTGCGGGACGAGCCGGGCCACCAGCCCCAGCGAAATATCGATAATCAGGATAGTCACAAATACCGGCGCCGCAATCTTGAGCGCAATGACAAACACTTCCGCAGAAAGGCCGGTGAGCATCCGAAAAAACCCGCTGCTATAGGAAATGCCGGTGAGGGGAATCACCTCGAAGCTCTCCCGCAGGGCATCAAATAAGAAGCCATGTCCGCCCAGCGCCAGATACAGCAGAATGGCAACGATGTAGTAGAACTCCCCCAGGACCGGGACATTATGCTCCGTACTGGGGTCAAAGAGCATGGCCGCGGCGAATCCCATCTGGAGGCTGACAAATTGTCCCGAAAATTGAATGCCAATAAAGAGTAACTTGGCGACGAAGCCAATGGTTACGCCAACCATAACTTCCCTGAGCACTGCATAGGTGAAACCCGGTGCGGTCTGGTAACTGGATGGTAATATATCAACGAGTGGAAGAAACAGGAGGGCAGTCAGGATCCCCAATCCCACTTTCAGCATACGCGGAATGGCATTATCGCCAAGGAAGGGTGCCGCCGCAAATAATGCGGTAATCCTGACAATCACCAGAAGCACGCTCTGATATTCATACCATGTAAATTCCGGTATCATTTAAAATCCCTGGATGATTAGAAACAGTTCTCTGGTAAAATCCACCACAATCTTTATGTACCACGGCATTAAAATGAGAATGACGGCCGCAGCAACCACTATCTTCGGAATAAACGTCAGCGTCATTTCCTGTATGGACGTCGCTGCCTGAAAAATCGCCACGGCCAAGCCTACCACCAGGCTCATGATCAGAATCGGGGCAATGAGTTTAAAACCTACAGCCATTGCCGACCTGCCAAGGTCTATCGCCAATTGAACAGACATGTGGTCTCCTTACATAAAGCCGTTCACTATGGAACCCACCAGTAAATTCCATCCGTCCACCAGGACAAACAGCAGTATCTTGAACGGCAGGGAAATCATGACCGGGGGCAGCATCATCATCCCCATGGACATAAGTACTCCGGCCACAACCATATCGATCATCAGGAACGGGATATACAGGACGAATCCTATCTGAAATGCTATCCGCAGCTCACTGATGACAAAGCTGGGGATCAACACACTATTCGGCACCTCCGCCATGTTTTGCGGTTTGCTCATCTGGCTGATTTTCATAAAAATACCGAGATCTTCTTTTTTCGTCTGGCTCGCCATGAACTCCCGCAGTGATCCCATGGCATTGTGGAAGGCTTCTTTCTGGGTGATCTCTTCCTCCAGATACGGGAGAAGCGCATCTTCGTGGATTTCTTTCAATACCGGACTCATAATGAACAGGGTGAGAAATAAGGCGAGTCCGATGAGCAGCTGGTTCGGGGGCATCTGATTGGTACCCAGGGCCTGCCGTGCAAAATAGAGGACCACAATAATCCGGGTGAAGCTGGTCATTAATATGAGGATAGAAGGCGCTAATGCCAGCACCGTCATGATCAACAGAATCTGGAGCGTGACGGAAATATCTTCCGGGTTGTCACTCTGATCAATTCCCACGGTAATTTTGGGCACCGATTGTCCTGAAACGGAAGTGAGGGGCGCCATCCCGGCGAAAAGAAAGAGAATGAGCAACACTGCTACATATTTGACCGCAGGTTTCTGCTGCATGTTTACAAAAGTCCTGTTTACAAGCTTTGCGGCTCCGATTATTCTTTTCTCAGCACTCTCTGAAAGAGCTTTTCAAAACCATTCTGCCCGGCATTTTTTTTGACATCAAACGCATCCCACTGTTCGAAATTTTCGTACCGGTGCAGGAGACTGATCTCCGACTCACTGCTGGCCACGATGAACAAATCATCAAAGGAGCGGATAGCATACAGGGAATGTTTGGGTGAAATCGCCATCCTGGAGAGCACCTGAAAGTGTGCCGAGATACCGGAAGGCATATGCCCCCCGGTCCGGTTCATGAGCTGTTTCAGCAGCCAGACAAACACATAGATGCCCACCATCACTAACAACAAAGCCCCGATGGATTGCAGAAGAATCCAGAGAAATCCCGGTTCCTGATTTCCGGGAGTCGAGAGAGTGTTTTCGCCAAGGGCGATCTGCCCTGTTCCGAGTATGGTGAACATTTCAACAATTCCCCTGCGAATATGCATAGATAGATCCTTCATAACTCTGTCCTCATTTTTGCAAGGGATGTGCCAGGAGGCGCGTTTGAACTGATGAAGGTTTAAACCCTTGAATGGCGCGCGTTATCAGGGAGACGAAATTGCTAACATATTCGGGCAGTGAAGACTAGTGGAAGAAAATTCCTTTTTCCATCTATTTTCTTGCAATATTTTCCTCAATCAAATCAGACAACTGCAAATCCTGTCATTCTGAGAGCAATCAATGAGAGGGTTTAGAAAACATGGGCCTGATCCAAGATGCTGAACCTGACTTATAGTTATTATGTATACAAAATATCTACAAAATTTATTACGCTATTTGGACGGATTTATTGTATATTTTTATGGCTATTCAGCTTACTCAGTATTTGTGGAGAGCAAGAGTTCCTGGAGACGCTCTGACCGAATGACCCCCTCTAACTCCCCCTTAGTAAGGGGGAGAACGAGAAAAATGGGGTCAGGCCCGAAGGGCCCCCTCTGGGGCAGCATTGACGTAGGTGTTCATCTCCTGAGCAAAGTTGATAATCATATATATTTTATATTTTTTTGCGTTCTTTGTCCCGAAGGGATCCCATTGGCACGCCCTTCGCGATCTCTGTCCCGTCGTCACGGGATCTCTTCGAGGCGTTTTCTAAACAGACTCAATATTTCACTCTTTCTTACTGCAGCGAACGCAGTTTTTCAGTCGGTGATAAAATTTCTGTAATACGGACCCCGAAATTCTCCTCAACCACGACCACTTCTCCCCGGGCAAACTTTCTGTCATTGATAAAGACATCCACCGGATCACCTGATAACTTATCGAGTTCTATAATAGATCCCTGGCCAATACTCAGCACTTCTTGCACGGAGAGCTTCGTCCGCCCCAACTCAATTGTGATGGGCATCTCCAGATCCATCAACATATTTAAATTGGCCCCGTTGGCTCTTTTCTCCTCTCTGCTTTCAAAGGATTGGAAACGTGCTTCATCGACGTCAACTTTTTCTGCAGTTGTATCCTCTTGTTCGGATTCCTCTTGTTCGGACCCGGCAGATTGGCTTACGTCGATATCTACCTCCTCTTCCTCTTCTTCTTCATCATTGACCAGGTGCCCGAGATTCTCCGGGAAATTGGCCGGAACCATTTTATAGAAGGAAAATTCCTGCTCGGAATTAATGGTTGTCTTTATTTGAGTTACTATGGGATTCCCGCCCACCTCCAATTGCTCATCTGCCAGAAACAGCTTCGTATCAATGGTTTCAACAGCTTCTCCCTTGAGTGAACTCAATTCTGATAGATACGGGCTCAATATCTGATTCATCAGTTCACCCAATGGCTCTAAATGCTTCTCTTCCTGAAACTCAGCATCCGGTTCCTCTCCTCCCATACTTGAGGCCATCAGGGCTGCCAGATTCGTTGGAATCAAAAACAACCAATAATCAAACTCCGGTGTGGCAAATTCGATATTTGCCACCACATAATCCTGTAAAAATTCCGCATGATGTTCCTCCGAGAACGGGGCAATATCCTGCACCACAATTTCGAAATCCAGGGAGGTGACCACTTCCAGATTCTCAGAGACGATGCTTAAAATTTTCTCTTCAAATTCTTTTACGAGAGTCATTCTCTCATCATTCACCGGATAACTCCTTTTATTCTATGTTCTCTTCTTGTACTGCTTCTTCTTCCTGCTCCTGTTCCGATTCCGATGCCGCTTGTTGTTCCAGAATCAACGCCAATTCTTCCTCAGTCATTTCCCGTTCCTGGTCTTCTTCGTCAACGTCGTGTTTCTGCGTTATCTGAACAGCCAGTGACTTCTTGACCATCCCGGGTCGTCCCCAGAATTTCTGCTTCCTGGAAACCAACACCGGGACTTCTTTATCGATTCGATTATCCGAGACAATAACATCGCCCACGCCCAGATTGAGAAATTCCTCAACTGAGACATTCGTTTTACCTAAAATAACCTGTATAGGCACATTGGCTTTTTCGATATTCCGCTCAATATTCTGCCGAATCTCCGGTGTCTGCTTCTTCTGAGTCAAGGCGATGTAACTGTGGATATTCAATTTTCCGATAATTTTCTCCAGGACAATGAACGGAATACAAATATTCATTGCATAGGTCCGCTCTCCGATCAGGACATCGAACAGGATAACGATCACCGTCTCACTGGCGGGGGCAATTTGAACGAACTGGGGATTTGTTTCAAAGGACACCAGCTTGGGCCGTACCGGGGTGATATCATGCCAGGCCTCTTCAAATTCTTTTAATCCCCGAACAATGATCTTTTCCATCACCTTCTGTTCGATCACCGTCACCTCCCGGTGACTATCAACCACTTTCCCGGATCCCCCCAGTAAGCGATCAATTAAGAAAAAGAACAGGTTCGGCGGAATTTCGATGATACAGTTTCCGTTCAATGCGGAAAGGTTGGATATGAATAAACAGGAGGGGACCGACACGGACATGGAATATTCCGAATACGTCACCTGATCGATGGTATCCACTTTGATGTCAATCATTGTCCGCAGTGTATTCGACAAATACGTGGCAAACGTCCGGGCGAAGCGGTCATGAATGGTTCGTAGCGTCCGCATCTGTTCCTTCGAGACCCGATCGGGATGCCTGAAGTCATAGACCGACACGTTCTGCCGTTGCTTGGGTTGCGGCTTTCCGGACGCCTGAGCTTTCTTGCTCATTAAGGCGTCAATTTCTTCCTGTGAAAGTAGTTTACTTGTACTCATCTTTTTACTGGATCACGTATTCCGTAAAGTAGATTGACTCGATTTTGTTGGTGTTTAATTTATGATTCACCAGGTCAAGGATTTCCTGCTTCAATTTGAGACGTTCTTCAATGGCTACAAACTTTCCCAGGGTTTTTTGACTCAGGAGAGCGATGATGGCATCGCGAATCTGGATATCACGATTCTCCAACTCAGTTAGGACTTTCCCATCTTGCACCCCTAATCCCAGAGACATGGCGACATATCGCCCTCCCTGGCTGCCTGCCGGATTGATTATTACGTTATCAATCATATAAATATTCGAATTAAATACCGCCGGAGAAGGACGGTTGATCCCGCCATTCGCAGGAGTCGACTGTGCGTGAGTGCCTGCCGAATCGGCCTCCGGAGAAACCATTTCCGAGATCGCTGCTGGCTGTTCGGGCGGAGAAGACGTCCTGGCAGCCCCGAATGAAGAAACATATTCCGGAACAACCATATTCTTATTCAGCAAGTACGCCACCCCGATTTCCGCCAGAAGAATCACGAGCACCCCAATACCAATGAGGATGCGTTTTCGCCAGCCATTTCCACTTTCCTTCGCCATGGATACTCACCCTGCGGTTCTGGTGTTCAGACTTCCATCGCCGAGCCAGTGCTTGTCAGGAATAAACACCTCTACTCGTCTGTTTTTACGGCGACCTTCCACAGTGTTATTTTCGGCCAATGGTTGATATTCTCCATACGCGACTGCTTTGCAGCGTCTGGGATTGATCCCCGAGCTGATGAAATATTCCACCACAGAAACCGCACGGGCTGCTGATAATTCCCAGTTTGAATGGAATTCTTCGTTATCGATTGGCACATTATCCGTATGCCCTTCCACTACAATATCAAACACATTCGATTTCAGTACTGTCGCTATCTTATCTAACATCGGATAGATGTTGCCCTTCAACTGCGCTTTCCCTACATCGAATAAAATCGGATTACTGATACGGATACGAATGCCCTGATCAGTTTTCTGGAAGGAAATATTATCCTGGATATCAGGAAGCTCTTGTATCTCGCGGACCACTTCTTCCATACTTTTCTCGAATTTCCGTTGTATGGGTAGCAGCCTCCTCTGCGTCGGCGGCACCATAACCATGCTCCGGTTGGTCATACCCAATGCGGCCCGAATCGAAGTCATCGCCTGCACAAACTTTTCCTTTTCAATAGAAGAAAATGAAAAAAGGAGAACGAAAAAGGCCAACAGGAGTGTCACCATATCACTATAGGTGACCATCCATTGCGGGGCGCCTTCCTCTTTTCCTTTATTTTTCCTGGATTTACGCTGCTGCCTTGACATCCGGTTCCTTTCGCTGGTCCAGAATGCTCACATCGCTCCGATACTTCGGAGGAATATAGGTATTGAGCTTCTGCTCTATCACTCGGGGATTTTCCCCGCTCTGAATACTGAGAATCCCTTCAATAATCATCTCCCGCTGGGCAATCTCTGATTCTGATAAATTTTCCAGCTTCCCGGCAATAGGTAGAAACACCAAATTGGCCATGAGAGCTCCGTAGAATGTCGTGACCAGGGCGAGAGCCATCCCCGCACCGATCTGATTCGGATCATCCAGGGACTGGAGCATTTTAATCAGCCCGATCAGTGTTCCCAACATCCCGAAGGCCGGGGCATAGGCCCCCATGGCCTTCATTATCTTCTGTCCCCGGGTATGCCGCTCTTCGAGGTTCGCCACTTCCGATTCAAGAATTTCCCGAATCGCTTCCGGTTCTAATCCGTCGATGGCGAGAAACAGGCCTTTTTGCATAAACTCGTCATCCAGATCTTCCACCTGATTCTCAATGGCAAGGATCCCTTCCCTTCTGGCATCAATCGCCAGAAGAACAATAGTCTCCAGGATGCTGTGGAATACCGGTTCTTCGTTTTGGAACGCATTCTTCACCACCCGGAACACCCGCAGAATTTCCTGCACACGGAAATTAATCAGGGTTGCTGAAAACGTCCCGCCCATCACGATAATGAAGGAATTAATTTCCAGAAACGTACTGGATCCACTTCCGCTAAAAATCGCATAGAAGATAAGCCCCAATCCGGCAATAATTCCTATGATTGTTGCAAGATCCATGTACTGTCTCAGCCTGATTTGCATGTGAGGTACCCCGGAAACCGGGGCACCTCAACTCTCACGCTTGCCCGTATGTCTTACGCCTTCAGACGTACCACTTCCTGCAGAATTTGATCACTCACCGTGATCACTCTCGCATTCGCCTGAAATCCGCGTTGTGCTACAACCATCTTGGAGAATTCCTGCGCCAACTCCACGTTGGACTGCTCCAGATTCCCACTGGCAATTTTCGACTGGACGGTAGTACCAACTGTTCCGATAACCGCCTGACCGGAATTCGGGGATTCCGTATACATATTATCATCTCCCCGCATCAAACCGTTGGGATTGTTGAATGTAGCCAGAGAAATCTGCGCAAGGGACTGGGTCACACCGTTGTTAAAGTATCCGGTAATTTCTCCGTTATCTGCAATACTGATATCTGTCAAACTACCCGAGGAATACCCATCTTGAGACTCGACCACACTACTGGCCGATCCTGCAAATTGCGATAGGCCTTCAATCGTGCCTGACGTTCCTGCATTCACATCGATTTCGACCACGGCCGCACCGTTCCCCGGATCAAAGCTAAACGCCTGGGCTCCGCTATCATAGGTAAAGGTATCCAGGCGGCCTGCACTGTCGAACGTGAGCCCTCCGCTGCCTCCACCGAGAACGGTCGCCGTATCCGTACCTACATCGGCACTCCAGAACCAGGTGTTCGGAGATTCCGGATTCTTGGTGAAAGTAAAGGTGACAACATGGGAAGCACCGGTCGAATCATAGGTGGTAACAGAAGCCTTTTGGGTATAGTCTTTTGCCTCCTGGATCTCATAATAATTCCCGGCCGTAAAAACCGCATCAAATTCATCACCCGGAGCGACATTGGTGATATTTTCAATATTCACGTTTTCGATCTCATTCATCAAGCCACCATCACCATTGATCACCATCGCGCCGGTATCAGCATCAATTGTTACGCCGTCGTCGTTGTTTATCGCAAATGCGGATTCGACCTGATTGACTAAATCCTGATAGGTAGAGGTTCCTGCTACCACGTTCAAACTCGCCGTTGTAATTGCAGTCCCGCCCACGTCTCCATCAATGTCAATCTGGTCACCACCGGATACATTCAATGAGACTCCTGAACTGTTGCGCAGATCTTCCAACAAATCCGCGCCTTCAGCGACATGTGAGAACTCATGCGTTCGGGTGGTGCCGAGCGCAGCCAGATCTCCGTTCGCATAGGATAAGGCCTTTTCAAACTCTGCATTCGTCGTGGTGATCTGGAGATTCGATACGGCACCACTGACATCCGTAAAAACCACTTGCCCGGTGGTGGCATCAAACGAAGCGGTGAAATCAGCGGCATAATCATTGTTGATTTCATCAATCAATTCACTCAGATTCTGAAAAAGTTTATCGCCCACCACATTGGCACCGTCCACATAGGTGTAATTTTCCACATTACCGTTTCCATCATCCACAGTCACAGTAGTCGAATTCGGGGCCATACCGGAGATCAGGCCATAGTCGCTACTCGCCGGATCCTTTCGCATCAACCCCTGGATCTCGTGGGTGCCATCCTCGATGGCGTAGAGCGAATCCGTTCTCAGGATAGTTCCTAATGCTTCTCCGGCCGAATCCAGGTTGCCGCCCAGATTGATTTCAGTGGTGGCGTTTGCTGCAATTCGGGCACCGAAAGGAATAACGATATCCCCAATCGGTGTTGCTTCCCGAATCTCCCCATTGGCATTGGCCATCTTTCCCTGAAGCACAAAACCGTTCGCGGGACTCACCATTTGCCCGTTAGCATCCAGTTTGAAATTGCCGGCCCGGGTATAATAGTTCTGCTTCCTGTCGCTTAAAACGAAGAAGCCCTCACCCTGGACAGCCAGGTCCGTCTTCTGTCCGGTACTCTCCAGGTTCCCCTGAACAAACTTCGAGTCGATACTGCCGACCGCCATCCCCAATCCGATCTGCATAGGATTCACTCCGCCCCGGCTTTCTGTCGGACGCAAGGGCCCTTTCAGAGTTGAGGTGAGCGACTCCTTAAAAGTAACACGACCAGACTTATATCCGATGGTGTTCACATTGGCAATGTTATTGCCGATGACATCCATTAAAGTCTGGTGATTCCGTAAGCCTGAAACGCCTCCGAATAATGAACGTATCATGCGTTTAACCTCCTTGTTGGAATACGGACATCCATTTCTGCTTCTGTCATTCGGCAGAAATTGGCTCCCTGCAAGAGGTCCAGCCTGTTGGTCCGTGATTCATGTTGTTCGTTGTTTTCATCTACACAATGATCGTTGAGTCAATATTGGTAAAGATATTATCTCGCATTTGTGCCTGATCGATTGCTGTAATCACCGTCCTGTTCGGAACACTCACGATGAAGCCCTTGTTTTGCATCAAGATCAGCGACTCGCGAGCCCCTTTGGCCTCGGCTTTCAGCACAGCCTGGTTCAACTGTGCCATATCCTGCACTGTCATCGGTATATGCCGTTCTTGAATTCTGCTTTGGGCATGCGCTGAAAGTTTGACTTCACCGGAAGAGAGAATCTGCTCCTGATCAAGGACCTCGCGAAAACTCTCCCTGTCACCTGCAGCCGGTTTCTGCGGCGACTCGGCATGGCCGGGACGCTGAATCCGCTGGGCTTCCCGTATTCGCTGCAGATGTTGAATATCCACGTATCTCTCCTCTTTCGGATATCGGGTTAATTACTCGTCATCAGCGTAGATTTTCTCTACATCCCCGGTGGAAATTCGTAAGCCTCCAACCAGAAAGGCCATATTGCCCTGGCCGGTAAATTCCACCCCGGTGATCTTCCCATCGATAAAGGGCAGCGCACTGAAGGATTTCCCATCCTCGGTTTTCGCGGTGATTTCATACTGATAATAACCCCCGTCAGCTGCTGTGGAATTATTGTCAAGCGTGCCGTCCCAGCTCCAGGAATGATCGCCTGCCTGTCGTGGTCCGATCGGTTTTTCCAGCACCACGTTCCCACCACTATCTTTGATTCGAATGGTGACCGTTTCCGCTGCCGAGCCAAGACGATAGTGAATTTGGTTGGTGCCGTCCGTATCATAAACCAGCTCGTTTCCCACCCCTTTCACCCGTTTCCCGATAAGGGTAGCGGAAAGGGCATTCGTAATCGATTGATTCAACTGTAAGTTGCTTTGATACATCTGGTCGAATCGATCGTTTAAATTGGAGAGCTGTTCCAGTGAACTGAACTGGGCCAGCTGCGAGGCATATTCCTCCTGTTTTAAAGGTTCCAGCGGATTCTGATGACGCAGCTGGGTGACAAGTAAATTGAGGAAATCCTCCTTCCCCATCTGTGAACTATCCGATGATGGACTGGATGCACCAGCCTGCGCCTGACTCGCGGCAGTATTCCCTATCTGTGCAACATTCATATTCACTCCTTTTTACGTCTTACTTGTGTACTTGTTATTAGGCAAGGGATGTGCCAGAGATGACCGGTAAGACTAAATTTATTGCAAACCCTTTACGGACAGAGATCATGGAGGGGGCGTCTCCACAGATCTCCCGCCACGCTCCCTGTAGATAGCGGAAGATAATTCCTTTTGATCGCCTATGTCTTGCAAAATTTTCCCCAATTGCTGTTTTCTCCGGAATAGTCTGTCAGACAATACCATTCGCAGTCGATCTATCGGCCTTCTTTCCGCAATCGGCCGGTAAGCCTTCTCTGGCGAAAACTATCTTCTCCCTAAGTTGAGCGATACGAGCTTCGCGAAGT